>NZ_JAMOKU010000080.1:0-10588 GCF_023656845.1 Parabacteroides sp. Y3-G-102
AAAGTATCTCTGATGGCAGAATCAACTGTGCCAATGCTAATAGTCCTTGATTGTTCATGGTACAAAGGTGCAAATTTTCTATAGAATTAAAGAATTTTCCCCCTGATTTATCGGGTGAGCCATTGTTCGTATCTTCAAGTAAAAAACATTCTTCTTACTATATACAAATATAATTACTATCTCATCTATTTCCAGATTATCGCCGTGGAATATATAGACCACGTCGTGATTTGTATATTCCACGTCTTGATCTGTACAGACCACGTCGTGGTTTGTAGAATTATACAGTATGCGCATAAGAATTCATAGGCTATCGAGCAAGAATTCATATAGGAGCGGAGCGTTTTTTGCTTATGGAGAAGAGGAGACGCTCTTACGTGTCAAAGTGGGAATAGTGTCAAACAATTAGACAGCGTTGTCAAAATATTGGACAGTTCTAAAAAAATGGCTTTTTGTTATCTGGTTGTTGTTTAGTTGTTTATGTGTTTTGGCACGTTCTTTGCTATTATTTTAAGTAGAAAATAATAGAGCAATGAAACAAATATTACTTACAACAGTTCTTTCTCTCAGTTTCGCTACTGCGACGGTGGCCCAAGAGAAACTTTGGACTTTGGATGAATGTATGCGCTATGCCGTGGAAAACAGCCCATCGGTTAAAAAGCAAGTTTATACATCAGATACGTATAAGGCGGAACGGAATGCCGCCGTAGCTTCTTTTTTCCCGGCGGCATCGGCTAAGATCGGAGCGCAATATAGTTTTGGCCGTTCGATTGACCCTGCGACCAATACCTATGAGAATACTTCTACGTTTAATAATAACTATGGCCTCGACGCTTCTATTCCTATTTTTACGGGCGGACAGCTGATCAATCAATGGTTGATGGCAAAATCCAATCGCCGTATGGGAGTTAATGACATACAGAAAGCGAAAGATGATTTAGCGATGAAAACCATGCAGGCTTATATGGATGTGGTGTATTATAAAGGAACGATTCGTATGGCGGCCGAGAAATTGGAGGAGAGTAACCGTACCTTATATAAGACTCGCCGGCAAGAAGAGCTGGGTTTGAAAGGGAAAGCGGATGTAGCTCAATTCGAGGCTCAGGTGGCAGCCGATGATTATACATTGACCCACCAACAGAATCTTTTCAATACGGCTTTACTTACTTTGAGGGAATGTATGAATTATCCATCTGATTTAGAACTGGAGGTGGATACTTTATTACCGGATATCAATTATGTCCCGGAGGTAGAGAACGTGGCGGAGATTTTCGCTTATGCGTCCGGGAATAACCCTACCGCCTTGCAAGCCGAGTATCAATTAACGCAAAGTAAATACCAATATCGTATTTATAAAGGAAAGTTGCTACCGAGCATTTATTTGAATGCCGGAATCTCTACGAGTTATTTCGAGAACCTGAAGTCTGATAATGCCCCGGAAGGTTTCAAGGATCAGTTTAAAAATAACCGTGGTGAATATGTCTCTTTTAGCCTTAGCTTCCCCTTATTCGATGGTTTGAGCAGATTAACGAATGCTCGTCGTTACCGTAACAATATGCGGATCGCACGGGAGACAAGGACAGAGGTCTTTCGCCAGTTGCAGACAGCGGTAGAGCAATCGGTCCTGGATCGTGAGGGATACGCTAAAGAGGCCATACAGATGGATAAGAAGGTGAAATCGGATGAGTTGGCTTATCGTGTTACCCTACGGAAGTACGAGGAAGGCCTGATGAGTACGCTGGATGTACAGACAAGTGCGAATACGCTGTTGGAGTCCAAGGCCAATCTGCTTCAAAAGCGATTGATGTACTTATTGAAAAGCAAGTTGGTAGATTATTATAAGGGCAAGCCTCTTATCAATGAATAAGAATTGAGAACATAGAATTTAAATGATAATAAAAAATATAGAATACGATGGATATACAATTAGAGAAAAAGAAAGGTCTTCAGAAGAAGCATATTCCTTATGTAGCGGGTGGCGTGTTGTTCGTTATCTTGTTGGGATGGATTATCTTTGGTGATCATGCTTCTACGTTGAAAGTGGACGCGAGAGGAATTAGCATCGGCAATGTGACCCGTGAGCAATTCAATGACTTCTTTCGTATGGATGGTCAGGTGCAACCTATCACGGTCGTGCAGCTTAGCCCCGAGGAGGGCGGTATCGTACAGGAGAAAGTCGTGGAAGAGGGCGCCCAAGTGAAGAAAGGCGATATTATTGTTCGTCTGAGCAACTCAAATCTGGATTTGCAGATATTGAACGCTGAGGCCGAGTTGGCGGAGAAGCAGAACTTCCTTCGTAATACGCAGGTTACCATGGAGCAGGATAAGCTGACCAATCAGATGGAGAAACTTCAATACGATATGGACATGAACCGGGCCCGCCGCTCGTTCAACCAACAAGAACAGTTGTATAAAGAGAACTTGATCGCCAAGGAGGATTATCTGAAAGCGAAGGAGGACTTCGAGTTAGCCTCTCAAAAGCACGCCTTGATTACCGAGCGCTTGCGCCAAGACTCTATCTCCCGCACGATCCAGATGGATGAGATGGAGGCCAGCTTGGCGAACATGCGGAAGAATATCCTGTTGATCCGTGAGCGTAAGGAAAACTTGAATGTCCGTTCCCAGATCGACGGTGAGTTGGGACTGTTGGATGTCGTATTGGGGCAAAGTATCAATCCGGGACAAAAGATCGGCCAGATTAACGACCTTTCCGATTATAAGATCGAGGCCATGATCGACGAGCATTATATAGACCGTGTGAAACCGGGCTTAAGCGCCGCTTTCGAGCGTCAAGGCTCGTCTTTCGACTTAACGGTGCGCAAAGTTTATCCCGAGGTTCGTGATGGTAAGTTCCGTACGGATTTCGTTTTCACGGGTGAGCGTCCGGATAATATCCGTAGTGGACAGACCTACTATATCAACTTGGAGCTGGGGCAACCTACCGAGAGTATCATTATCCCGAAGGGAACTTTCTTCCAGAGCACGGGCGGAAGCTGGATATTTGTTCTTGATCCGGATGGAAAGAAAGCTTACAGGCGTTCTATCAAGATCGGCCGTCAGAACCCGCAATATTATGAGGTTCTTGAAGGTCTGGAAGCCGGTGAGAAGGTGATTGTGTCCAGTTATGAGAGTTATAAGGATAATGAAGTGCTGGTGCTGGAATAAAATCGATATAATATGAAAAACATACTAATCGCCATTCGTTCCATTTTTAAGAAAGGGCGGCATAACGTGATGAAAATCGTATCGTTGGGAATCGGTTTAGCGGTAGGTTTGGTATTGATCGCTAAAGTCTATTTCGAACAATCGTATGATGATTTTTATCCGGATAGAGACCGGGTCTATCAAGTATGGGCGAAATACCAGCAAAATGGAGGGGAGTTGAAGGATTATCCGCAAACAAGCGGTGGCATCGCTCCAACTATGCAACAACAGATACCCGAGATCGAGACCGTCACCCGATACACGAGTTTTGGAGACTGGACCTTTACGATGACCGACACCAAGATGAAATACTCCGGTCGTTGTATCATAGCGGATAGTTGTTTCTTTGATATTCTTCCTCGTCCTATGTTGATCGGAAATGCGAAAGAGGTTCTTTCCACCCCGATGTACGTATTGATATCAAGTCGTATAGCGAAAAATATCGGAGGCGATGTTATCGGGAAAAACTTCACGGTAGACAGTTCGCCGGGACGTACTATGACTATTGGTGGCGTTTTTGAGGAAGTTCCGGAAAATTCTCATTCCCGTTACGATGTGATTGTTTCCATGGCTTCGGCGAGTCGGTTCATGTGGGAGGGTTCGCCTACTAATATGTTGGGAAATGATCGTTACATAAGCTACGTGAAATTGCACAAGGGAGTGAATCCTTTAGCTTTGGAGGAACAGGTGCATACGTTCGTGAATTCTTATTTCCCTCCGGAGGAACAGCAAAAGACAGGGTTTAACATTGGTTTCTCGTTTCATGAGCTGGATGGCTTACACAAGGAGTTGCCGCAAGTCAAGCGAATGACGTGGATACTTTCCTTACTGGCCTTCGCTTTGATCTTTACGGCGGTGATGAACTATATCTTGATCGTGATATCCTCTATCGTAAATCGCTCGAAGGAGGTGGCTGTCCATAAATGTTATGGGGCAAGCGAGAATAATATTCATGGTATGATGTTTGGTGAGGCGTTGGTACATATAGTGCTTTCACTGATCTTGGCCTTATTGTTGATCCTTGCGTTTAGAGGTACGGTAGAGGAGTTGTTGGCGACTTCGTTAGATTCCTTGCTCTTGTCTAATGGTAGCTTGGTCTTGCTAGGGATATGTATCTTGGTGTTTTTCGTATCTGGTTTTATGCCGGGATCATTATACGCCCGGATTCCGGTGGCCTCCGCTTTCCGTAATTACCGGGAGAATAAGCGTATCTGGAAGAAAGCCTTGTTGCTTGTCCAGTTTGTAGCCACGGGCTTTTTGGTGACGATGCTTGTTTTCGTTGCCCGTCAATATACGTTTATGGTGAACGATCGTCCGGGATATGCCTATGAGAACCTTGCCTACTGCGGGTTAGCTGGCGTGGACTCTACCTCTCGTGCCAAGATTCTGGATGAGGTGATGCGGCTTCCGGGGGTCGTTGCGGCTACCACCGTCTATCAATTGCCTTTCGAGCATGCTTCCGGTAATAATATTCTTTTACCGGGTGAGACTCAAGAGCTTTTTAATATCGCCGATCTCTATTGGGTAGGTAACGGATATTTGGACATGATGGAGATTCCCGTGATCCAAGGCCGCTCGTTCACGGAAAATGTGACCAATTCAAGAGAGGTGATGGTAGACCGCCGTTTCGTGGAGAAAATGAAATTGGTAGCGGGTTGGACGGATGATGTGATCGGGAAGGATATCTGCGTCACCGAGCATAGCAAATGGAATGAGGAGCCATTCACGATTTGCGGTGTTTATGAGAATATCCGTCTGGGAGGAATCTCGAACCTAGATATGCGGCCTTCCGTATTATTCTATACGCATAAGCCCATGTATACCTTGCAGGTGAAGTTCCATGAGCTGAACAACGATAGTATGGCTCGTTTACAGCAGAAGATATCCGAGACATTTCCGGATCGTGAACTGAACGCTATCTCTTTCCGTTCCGAGATCATGGATCTATATAAGGACTCCCGTCAATTCCGTGATTCCGTGATGATCGGAGGTTTGGTCACGCTTCTTGTTACGTTGATAGGACTTATTGGCTATACGAATGATGAGGTGAGCCGTCGTCGTAAGGAGATAGCGGTTCGCCGGGTGAATGGGGCTACCTTATGGGATATATTGAGGTTGTTCATAAAGGATATCGGATATATCTGTATCTATGCGGTCATATTAGGCGGTGGTATAGCATACTTTGTCTTGCAAAAGTGGCAAGAGCAATTCACGGAGAAGGTTCCTTTGTCATGGTACATATTCTTGGGTTGCGGCGTATGTGTATTATTGATTATATATTCCGTGGTTTGTCTGGATGCCCGCAAGACGGCTAATGATAATCCGGTGAACTGCTTGAAATCTGAGTAATTGAAAATTTATAATTCATGAATAATTTATTGAACTTTAAGTCCTTTTTCAAGTTCCTCGGAAGGAATAAGGCTTATACGCTGATAGACGTGTTTGGTCTGTCTGTATCGTTGATGTTTGTGTTATTGATAGCGGTCTATACGGTACAGGAGATGTCTACAGATAAATTCCATACCAAGGCGGATCGTATCTATCTGGTCGGGAATGAAAATTGGATGGCCACCGGAGCTGCCATTCCTTATAAGATAAAGGAACGCTATCCGGAGGTAGAGAAAGTTTGCCCGGTAGTGGCAGATAATTCAAGCAATATAGTTGTAGTTTCCGGTGATCGGAAACTAAAGGCGAACGTGATGTTTGCGGACTCCACGTTCTTCGATTTCTTTGATTTCCGGCTGTTACAAGGCACTCGTGAGCAAGCGTTGGCCGCCGGGAACTATGCGGTGGTCTCTTCTTCGTTCGCCCGTAAGATGTTCGGAACGGATGATCCGATGGGACGGCAGTTAGTGGTGGGAGATACCATATCGGCTACTATAAACGGGGTGGTGGAGGATTTACTTCATTCCTCTATTCCCGAAGCGGATGTGATCGTGCGTTGGGAGCAGGTTAGCTGTTTTAACCCCAGCTTAGCCCCGGATCAATTGGGGAATGCCGGAAGTACATCGGCTTTTGTCTTGGTGCGTGAGGGTAGTGATTTCCCTTCTCGTGCGGAGGATATGGCCCATTGGTTCAAGGAATTTTATTGGCCGTATCAATATGGGACGGCAAAGGAGGTACGCATATTGCCGCTTAGTGAGCAGTATTTTGCGAAAGCCGCTTCTTACTCTTCTTTGCGAAAGGGAGATTGGCGTTTCGTGATCGTGCTGATGTCCGTAGGTTTCCTTATCTTGATTTTCGCGGTCATTAATTATATAAACTTGACGGTTGCCCAAGCGGGTTTCAGGGCGAAGGAGATGGCTACCCGGCGCCTTTTGGGTTCTTCACGGGGCGAGTTATTCATGCGCTTGATGCTGGAGTCTACTTTGCTTACGTTTATTTCTTTGGTTATTGGGGTTCTCCTTGCTTTGGCGGTCGTGCCGTTTGTCAATGATTTATTGCAGACACGTGTCGATATGAATGTATTGGGTAGACCTGTCTGGCTATTGGCTTTGGTTTCATTAACGGTTGTCGTGGGAGTTTTATCCGGCTTACTGCCTGCTATCATTATTTCTTCTTCTAAACCGATCGAGGTGGTAAGGGGTACGTTCCGGGCTAAGACGAAAATGGTATTCAGTAAGTTCTTTATCGTATTCCAAAATGTGATCACGATCACGATGATCGCCGCCTCTATCACGATGGTTTGCCAGATCGTTCATATGATCAACGCTCCTGTCGGATATAAAACGAAGAATTTATTGGCTATGCGGTCGGTGGATGAAAGGCAGTTATCCGCTTTTGTCGGTGAGTTGAAAGGTTTGTCATGCGTAGATAGGGTCGGGAAGACTCAAGGATTGCCTTTATTCGGTAGTAATAATTGGACTTCTACTTATCAGGGGCAAAATATATCTTTTCAGCAATTCGTTATGGATAAGGATTGTTACGATATGCTGGGATTGGAGATTTTGCGTGATAACCACTTAACGACAGAGGGCTGGTTCCTAAATGAGCAAGCGATGCGTGAGATGAACTTATCGGAGGATGCGACCTCTTTTATGTTGGATAGGCACGAAAGGCCGATAGCGATAGCGGGTATCGTCCGGGATTTCTATTGCTTTGGAAATGTGACGACAGGGATGAACCCTGTCATGTTCCGTTTCTTGAAAGATAATGAAGCTCCTTGGATGATTTTGATCGAGACACAAGGTGATCCTTTCGCCGCAAAGGAGGCTATCGGTAAAGTATATGAGAAAGTGACCGGACTTGAGTTTGAGGCTTTCTTCATGGATGAGAGTTTACAAAACTCATTCGACTCGCAAATCCGTTTGGCAAAGATCGTGATCGTATTCTCGATAATCGCCATCCTTATTTCTTTGCTAGGCTTATTGGCGATGTCCACTTATTTTATCCAACAGCGTTTGCAAGAAGTATCCGTACGAAAGGTATTTGGTTCCAGCAACCGGCAGATATTGGTTAAGCTCGTATTCACGTTCTTGAACTATGTGCTGGTCGCTTTCGTGATTGCCATACCTATTATTATGTACTTTATGAAAGATTGGCTGTCCGACTATTCGTATCGTATCGGTTTAAGCCCGCTGATATTTATCGCTGCCGGCTTATTCTGCCTCGTGATCTCGTTTGTCTCTGTCTTTTTCCAGAGCTACCGGGCTGCCACATCGAATCCGGTGGATAGCTTTAGGCATAGGCTTTAGTAACTTTTAAAAGGAAATATCATGAACTCAATCGTACGAAATTTCGTTTTTGTGATCAGTCGTTTTAAAATGGCTAGTTTCTTGAATGTAGCAGGATTATCTGTGGCTTTCACAGCTTTCTTGATCTTGTTCATGCAAGTTCGTTACGAGTGGGGATACGATCGTTTCCATAAGCATGCCGACCGGTTGTATCGCTTGGAGATCGTTCACAATAATAAAGGGGCGCAAGTCGTATTGAACCGCCCGCTTATCGATCGGTTCTTGGCCTCCTCTCCACATATTGAGGAGGGGGCGCTAATCAATCGGTGGGGCGATAAGAAGTATATCACGGTGGATCGGGATGGTGAGCGGATGACTTTCCATGAGGAGCTCTATGCCTGCTATCCCTCCTATGCCCGTGTTTTCAACTTTGATATGGTGGAAGGTGAAGCGGCGGCGTTGGAGGAGAAGGGCCGGGTATTGATACCGGCAAGTATGGCTCATCGTTTCTTTGGCGATCATCCGGCGGTCGGGCAAGTCTTGATCGGAGAGGGGTGGACGTCCGAGGTGGGAGGTGTCTACCGGGACTTTCCCTCCAACTCGATCGTCAGTAATGCGGTTTATCGGCGCATATCGGACAAGGAAGGCGCAGGCGCTTGGATGCAAAATAATTTTGAGTGTTATCTCCGTCTGGATAATCCGGCCTCCGCTCCGGATGTCTTGGCTGGTTTCGAGAAAAATTTCCGCCACGACGAATGGAATTGGAAAACGAGACAATTGCGCTTGACTTCTCTGCCGGATATCTATTTTAAGACTGACACGAGCTACGATTCACAGAAGCAAAAGGGGAGCTATGCCCAGCTTCAAGCGCTATCTGCTATCGCTATCTTGATCGTATTGATAGCGGTCATTAATTTCATGAACTTCAGCAATGCTTTGGTGCCGGTCCGTCTGCGGGGCATCAACACGAGGAAGGTATTGGGGAGTCCGGTATCGGCGCTCCGGATGGCCGTGGCTTCGGAGGCGGTGGGGATGTGCCTGTTGTCTTACCTGATCGCTTTGCTGCTGGTTCGCCTGTTGTCGAAGACCGGGTTTGTGGATTTGGTCAGTGGAGGCATTTCCTTGGAGGGGCAGATGCCCTTGTTGATCGCCTGTGGAGGCTTTGTGTTGCTGATCGGACTTATCGCTGGTTGCTGGCCGGCTTGGTATATCACCTCTTTCTCTCCGGCACTGGTGCTGAAAGGAAATTTTGGCTTATCTCCCAAGGGGCGCTCGTTCCGCAATGTGTTAGTAGGATTTCAGTTCGTGGCCTCTTTTATTTTGGTTATAGCGGCTTTGTTTATCACGTGGCAGAATTACAATATGCTTCATACGCCGCTTGGATTCGATAGCGAGCGGATTGTCACCGTAAAGCTAAACCGTAATCTGAGCAGGCAACCGGAGAGCGTGCGTCAGCGGTTGGGGCAACTCTCCTCTGTCGAGGCCTTGTCGTTTACCTCAAGAGTGCTTGGCGCTGAGGATAATTACTCCGGCTGGGGACGTACCTACGTGGATGAGGATATCCAATTCAAGGTGGTGCAGGCAGACTCGGAGATTGAGCGGGTATTGGCCCTTCCTATTCTGGAGGGTCGGGGATTCCTGCCGGAAGACCAGTTGAGCGATGGCACTTATTTGTTCAATGAGGAAGCGAAACGGACCTATGGGCTGAAAGCGGGAGATCCAATCCGGTTGGACTGGGGAGATTTACATCGTAGGGAGAAGATCGCCGGTTTCGTGCCTGACCTGAAATATAACTCGTTCCGGGATAAGCTGGAGCCGTTCGCCATCTTTGTCGGAAAAGATATTATGGCTGGGACCTTGACGAACCTGATGATCCTTGTTCGCCCGGGGACGGACTACCGTCAACTCTCGCTAGACATAGAGAGCTCCTTGCGGGAACTAGATCCTGATTATCCTCTCGATATCCATTTGTTCAACAATATCCAAGAGAACTTGTACCAGAAAGAGCTGCTACTTGGCAAACAAATCTTGTTCTTCAGCTTGATTGCCGTATTTGTGTCTTTGGTAGGCGTATTTGGTGTTGTCTTGTTTGAGAGCGAATATAAACGGAAAGAGATCGGTATCCGGAAGGTATTTGGCGCTACCGTGATGGACTTGTTGCGGAAGCATAACCTATCGTATCTATGGATCGTCATGATCTGTTTCGTGATCGCCTCGCCGATCGCTTGGTACGGCATTGAGCGCTGGCAAGAGAATTTCGCCTTGAAGGCTCCGCTCCATTGGTGGATTTTCCTCTTGGCTTTCCTTGCCATTACGATCATCACGTTGCTCACGGTTACGATCCAGAACTACCGGGCTGCCAGCACGAATCCCGTGGACAGCATCCGGCAGGGATGTTGATATCGGCCCTTCAGATCCCGAACAAGAACGGTAACGGTTTGCTGTCCTTGAAATCTTTGGCGGTGTTTCCGGCGTAAATCTCGCCGTCTGTGAGCGTTAGTTTCTTGATAGGTGTACCTGCCTTGAAGTCCAAGCTCTTGAAATCTACCCAAAAGATATCCGGGCTTAAAGTAGACTCGAAGTAATATACCCTCAAATCCGCAACTAAGCTCTTCAGCGTCCTTCTTGCGTCTAAACGTCCTCTCATCACTGAATTAGCAGATAAATTGAGGCTGAAATACCCACTTCTGCCCACAATATCCCCTTGCCCC
>NZ_JAMOKU010000081.1:0-9389 GCF_023656845.1 Parabacteroides sp. Y3-G-102
GATAATAAGAATGAAGAAGATGCAATTTCTCTTCTTCGCTGTAATGCTCATGTTTTTTGCGCATAATAATTACACATTTTATTGTTATTGAATGTGTCTACCTATATCAGCATAAGACATAATATTTTATATATGTTGAAAGGAGATTGGATAATGCTATATGGTGAGTGTAGAGGATCGTTGTGTTAGGTGAAGGAAAAGTGGTAAATAGCAGTAAATAGTGGTAGATAGAGCCAGATAATTGTAGATGTTTTTTATCTACCACCATGAACTAAATATCCTAAGGCCAGATGATTGCAGGGATAGTTGTAGATATTGTAGCAAATGGGCTTGTAAATTATATGGGAGAATTGAAAGTCAAAGCGATAAACAAATAACTTTCAATTCTCCATTTTACAATTAAATGGTATAATATTGTTCCCATCCTTTGCGAGGCGGCAAACCACACAGCATCTTATTCGCCTCCGGATCGTTCGTGATCTGTTTCGTGTCACGATCGAAGACGAGCTTGCGGTTCAAGCGCTGGCTTAATACGCCGAGACAGAATACCTGACTTAATGGGCCGGCGATCGAGAACGGTGAGCGGGTTTTCTCCTTACCCATACAACTTAGCAGGAAGTTCGCAAAATGGTTAGACGGGCTTTTCGGCACTTCCGGTAAGCGGGATTCCATCTCTTTCGCTTTCTCATCCGGGATGATAGATAAGGTACTTCCATGAGAACCACCCTTGAAGGTTAATTCTTTCGAGTAGATTTCCTTGCCCGGGTTCAATTTCGCCGGTTGTATCTTGCCGCCGGCTACGGTCGGGATATTCGGGTCGAGCTCGGAAACACCGTAACCTTCCGGGACGGAGGGGATATTGTCCAGTCCATCGTACCAAGTGATATCCACGGCCGGCATATTCCCTCTTTCCGGGAATTTAAACAGAAGGGTGGATGACATCGGGAAGAAGAACGGGTTATGGTCTTTCAAATAAAGCGGATTTATTTCTGTAGGCAATCCTAAATCTAGGAATTCATGTGCCGTATCCAAAATATGCGCTCCCCAGTCTCCTAAGACACCCATTCCGAAGTCGTACCAACAACGCCATTGTCCCAAATGGTAGTCATGGTTGTAATCATGATATTGAGCTACGCCGATCCATGTGTCCCAATCCATCGTCTCGGGAACCGGTTCTCCCATAGGCATATGCCTAATATTCGGGTTCCATCCGTGCCAGCGACGCGGATTATTCATATGGGCGGTAATGGCGGTAACATCCTTGATAATACCGGCCTCTTTCCATGCCTTGAATTGGAAATAGTTCGCCTCGGAATGTCCTTGGTTACCCATTTGGGTGACAACGCCGTATTTCTTCGCTCCACGCATCATGATCTCTATTTCTTGGAATGTGCGGGCCATCGGTTTCTCTACATATACATGTTTGCCGTGCGCCATCGCCTCGATCGTGATCGGGAAGTGGGAATGATCCGGCACGCCTACGCTTACGGCATCGATCTTGTCCGCCATCCGGTCGAACATCGTGCGGAAGTCTTGAAAACGGGCCGCTTTCGGGAACATGTTGATAATCTCTTGCGTGTGAGGGGCTCCCATGTCCACGTCGCAGAGAGCTACTACGTTACACAGACCTGTGTTATACAATTCCTTGGCGATCTCGCCCCCTCGTTGTCCGATGCCGATGAACGCGATGTTTACCCGGTCATTAGCGCTGATTAGCGGGGAAGTAGGTAGAACACGTCCGTGGGCGGGTGTCCAGAACGACGGGATGGCCGATACTGCCGATAAGGCTAGCGCTCGCTTAAGGAACGAGCGGCGTGAGATTTCTTCTGATTTCATGGTATTATCTTGTTTAAATTATACTGTTTGCGCAAACACTAATGATTTACGTCGTAAATATACAAAACTTTCTATAGTTACGGAAAAAATCATTTACTTTGTAACCTCATAAAGGAGACCATGTGCTAATGTGCCACTCAGGCGGGTCTCCGATGGACTTATCATTGGCACATTGGCATATTAACAAAATTGGCAAATTATTAGATTATGGCACAAGAAGATGTATTTAAGAAATTAGTTTCACACTGTAAGGAGTATGGTTTCGTATTTCCCTCCTCAGAGATTTATGACGGTTTGGGAGCGGTATACGATTATGGCCAGTATGGTGTTGAGTTAAAGAACAATATAAAGAAATATTGGTGGGATAGCATGACTTTGCTGCATGAGAATGTGGTGGGTATTGATTCCGCTATTTTTATGCACCCTACTATCTGGAAAGCTTCCGGCCATGTTGACGCTTTTAATGATCCGTTGATCGATAACAAGGACTCGAAGAAACGTTACCGTGCGGACGTTTTGATCGAAGACCATTTGGGCAAGATCGAGGAGAAAATGAATAAGGAAGTGGCGAAAGCCGCAAAGAAATTCGGTGACGCTTTCGATGAGGCTAAATTCCGTGAGACGAATCCTCGTGTATTGGAGCATCAAGCGAAATGGAATGAGATTCATGAGCGTTATAGTAAGGCGATGAACGAGTCTAACTTCGAGGATCTTCGCCAATTGATCTTGGATTGCGAGATCGTTTGCCCGATTTCCGGAACTCGTAACTGGACGGAGGTTCGCCAGTTTAACTTGATGTTCTCTACGGATATGGGTTCTACCGCTGATGGAGCGACTAAGATTTATCTTCGTCCGGAGACGGCTCAAGGTATTTTCGTGAACTTCTTGAATGTGCAGAAGACTGGCCGTATGAAGATCCCGTTCGGTATCGCCCAGATCGGTAAGGCGTTCCGTAATGAGATCGTGGCTCGTCAGTTTATCTTCCGTATGCGCGAGTTCGAGCAAATGGAGATGCAATTCTTCGTTCGTCCGGGTGAGGAGATCGAGTGGTTCAAGAAATGGAAGTCTACTCGCTTAAAATGGCATCAAGCTCTTGGCTTGGGAGATCAGAAGTATCGTTATCACGATCATGAGAAGTTGGCTCACTACGCTAACGCCGCTACGGATATCGAGTTCGAGATGCCGTTCGGATTCAAGGAAGTGGAGGGTATACATAGCCGTACGAATTTCGACTTGAGTCAGCATGAGAAGTTTTCCGGTAAAAAGATCCAATATTTCGATCCGGAGTTGAACCAGAGTTACACTCCGTATGTAATCGAGACCTCGATCGGTGTAGACCGTGTGTTCTTGAGCATCATGGCGGGTTCTTACTGCGAGGAGACGTTGGCGAATGGCGAGAGCCGTGTGGTATTGAAGTTGCCCGCAGCCTTGGCTCCGATCAAGTTGGCCGTATTGCCATTGGTGAAGAAAGATGGCCTGCCCGAGAAAGCTGAGGAGATTATAAATATGTTGCGTTTCGACTTCCGTTGCCAATACGACGAGAAGGATTCTATTGGTAAGCGTTATCGCCGTCAAGATGCGATCGGTACCCCGTATTGTATTACGGTAGACCATGACACCTTGAAGGATAATTGCGTAACGATCCGTTTCCGTGACACGATGGAGCAAGAGCGCGTAAGCATCGATAAGCTTCACGATATTATCACGGAGAAGGTGAGCATGAAGAATTTATTGAAAAAGGTAATAGAGTAAACGAATGAAGAAGTACTGGCATATCGCGTTGATGTTGTTTTGCGTGCTCATGATCACCTCTTGTGGGGATGATGATGAGGCACTAGAGGTGGATGAGGTTTGGAAGGTCCAGAATGAGGAGGCTTTTCAAGCCCAGATGCTGGTTCCGGGTTTCGAGCAATTGAGTTCTCAAAGTAATGCCGGATTTATCCTTTACAAGGTCTTGAAGACTGGGGAGAGTAAGGAGCCGATTTATTATACGAGCAAGGTGGAATGTTATTATAAAGGCTCTTTTATAAATGGTGAAGTTTTTGATGATCGTTCTTTCGAGGCTGGAGAGCCTGCCGAGCTTACTGTTTCTGATATGGTAGATGGTTTTGCTACAGCGTTACAGAATATGCACCCAGGAGATCGTTGGGAGATTTGGATTCCTCAACAGATGGGATACGGTTCGGCTGGAAGGAGTGCTTCGGGAAGTGTCATAATAAAGCCTTATACGACTTTGATCTTTGATTTGGAAGTTACAAGGATTGTCAAAGAGTAGGTTCTTTCATTAAGAATAATTACGGCCGCCTCTTTTTAGGGGTGGCCGTTTTTTTATAGTTATATGTAAATCTAGGGAAGCAAACCTCTATAAACAATTAAAGCCTGTCTCACGACAAGCCCTAACCAAACTTTGTTAACCTTAAATCTAATACTATTATGAAAAAACCACGATGCAAAGATACGTTCGTCAAGACCATTTGTCAAGTCTTTTGCAACTAATATATGTTAAGTAACATATCGATGCTTGCCAAAAAGTGTTACACAACACAAAACTCTATATATTACAATCAAAATCTTCTAATTTTAACGATGATTAGGTCCCTTTTATAGGACTGCTAAAGGGAAAGACGTTCTTTGAGTAGCTTATAGCCAGCGCTACTGGCACGAAGATATGTTCCATCCTTTAATCGTACTTGATAGGTTTCTTTTCCGAATAGTTCTACTCGCAATATCTGTTCCGTATTAACGATATAAGAGCGGTGTATACGAACGAACTCCGGAGAAGGAAGGCTTCGCTCGAAATACTTCATGGTTTGCTCCTTTACGTGCTGACCGGAAGTGGTGAATAAGGTCACATAGTCGCCACATGCTTGCAAATAGAATATCTCTTTTATCGGGATGATATGAATACGTGCCCCGTCTTTTACGGATATACGATCTAGAATCTCCTCCGGAACGGTAGTCGGGGGAGGTGCCGTCTTTTCCTCCATTTGTCTCACGATAGGTTCCGCCTCACTCTTTCTTTCCCGACTGGCATACCATTGGGATAGAATGATCCATGCCATTAGGCCGAACAGGAATCGAAAAGGAATCGTGATCGAGAATTCCTCCCAATCTTCCAATCCGAATATTTGTAGCAAGATCGAGCATCCGGCTATGCAAGCGATTTGTACGAGTACGGCGAAAGCCACTCGTGCTTGCATGATATGTAACGTACATTGTACATACCAAAGATAATATCCCGCTACGGCGAACAATGCGATGGAAAGTAAGCTATCGACCAAAGTGATGCTCAACGGAAGATCGCCATAAAGAGTTAATAATGCGCATTGGATCGCTATGGCTAAAAGTAATAATAGGCTTCCCAGCCCTTTATGTAATATGGATGTTGTAATAGGATGTTCTTGCATGATGAGTTTAGTCTCTTAGTTCAAGGCCGCTGAACGACAAGTCTCCACATATATATAACGTGTGCGTCATGTCGGTTGTTTCTGTCAGGTCCCTCATGTCTTGGCATCCAGCCAAGAAGGAATCAACCTTTAGACGAACCAGCCATCCTTTAGGAACGTATATTACTACGCCGCTGAAGGAGCTATCTATGTTTATGATGGTTTCATCAGCCTCTAATGTTGTTTTTTTAAGATCGAGGATCACGTTGCCGAAAGATACGTCTATGTCCGCCCCCTTGAATACGGGGTCCAGTACGATGTACCTTACCGAGTTGAAAGTGGTGTCAACCGATACGAAACCGTTATCTGTCTCGTAGTTGATCTCATCGTTAGGCTTTCTGTGCCCGAAAGGGGGATGGTTAAAAGGACGTTTATGCTTTTTCGTGCGGATAGAATCTTTCCGCTTCAGCATGATGACCAATCCTAACAGGATTAATCCTAACGGCCAATATATACGTAAGAAATCGTTCGTGATCCAATTTAACTGCGGGAAAAGGAAATAGACTCCCACGCCCACGAGGAGCATACCTCCTACCGGATTACGGTGGAAAATCATAAAGATGCCCGACACGACAAGCAGCATCGGCCAAGATACAAGCAAGTCAAATAAAGATGGATCTATCATTCCTAGATTCCGCAGTAAAAATAATATACCGACAATGATAAATAAGGTAGCGATCAGATACCCGTTTGTCCTCTTCTCTTTAAAATCGATGTCATAATCTTTCATATCCATAAGTTCCATTTTTTTGTTTTTTATCAAATGTACGGGTTCGTCATTCTATACACAAGTAAATACCGCTGATTTCTATACGAGTATCGGTAAATAACCGAATAGTCCCGATTAAAAAAGCCTTTAGTTTGTAAGAAACGTGAATTTGACACCAAAACTTGATAAAAAAACGAGTTTGATAAGATTAGTTGATAATTAAGGAATATCTTTGTCTTTACAACTGCAATAGAGGAATGTAGGGAATGATACGAAATATTATAAATTTAAAGGCAATAATACTTTATTTTGGATTGATTTTATGCTTGATAGCCGGTATGCCGACTCTGGCTTATGGGAGTTCTTCATATCCGGTCAAGGAGGAATCGTATGTATTGGTGATAAATTCATATGTGGATGGCGAACGTTGGTCTGGTAATTTATTAAACATGATCTCGAAGTTCGCTACCCCGGAGGAGTACACTCTCCGGATAGATCATATAAGCGTGATGTTGGTTGATACGCCAGAGAAATTAAAAGAGAAACAAGAGGTCTTCTTTGAAGCTAACAAGAAGAAGCCGGATGGAATTATCTACTTAGGCGTAAATGGATGGGCTTTTATGCGGGATAAGATCCGGGAGAAATGGGGGGATATTCCCACTCTGGTCTGTTCGGAGACGGGGGAAATGGCAGAAAATGAATGTTATTTTAATCAGCGGCATTCCTCTGATAGGGTGATTCCTTTACAAGAGGCGGTTAAGGGGTATAACGCTACGGGATTGGTTATCCCTTATTATGTTAAAGGTTCGATCGACTTGGTGAAGGAATTAATCCCGGGTTTGAAACGTCTGATTTTCATATCCGACAGACGTTATGTCTCCACATGGCTCCGGGATGAGATGGAGAAACATATGGAAACTTCTTTCCCTGAGGGGAAAGTGGATTTTTATACGGAGGGTTCTTGCTCCATGGATAGTTTAATGGCGGTTCTGTCGGAGAAAGACCCACATCGAGCGACGGCCGTGATGTATTACTCGTGGATTACCGAGAAACCTTTCTTGAATCACTCGTTATTATATAGTACTTTGTATCAAGGTATAAACGGCATTTCTAGGCATCCTGTTTTTTCTTTATATGATATGGGCGTGGAAGAAGGATATACGATTGGTGGATATTATAATAGCGCTAAAACGATTGAGACTGCTCTAATTCCCTTGCTACAGCAAGTTTATAACGGTGAAGATATGGGCAAGATCCCGGTTTCAACGGTGGATGATCCTCATAAATACTTGAATTATGTTTCGCTGATGAGCGCGATGTCTAATGAAGATAATTTCCCACATGATGCGATCTATTTGAATGCGCCTCCCTCTTTTTTAGAAAAATATTGGATGCCGCTGTTAGGCTTTCTGATTTTCTTTCTGGTAGTCGTGTTTTTAGCGTGGCATTACGTGTATCGTTCTAAGCAAAAGATGAAGGAAGTGGAGTTGAGGCTATTATCCCGTTACCGTGATTTATTTAATAATATGCCATTGCCTTATATACGGCAGCGGCTGATTCGGGAAGGTACGCAAATCGATGTGCAGGTTTTGGATGTAAACCATGCTTTCGAGGAAAAAATCGCTCCTAAAGATTTCGTGGTAAATAAGCATGGAAAAGAGATCGCTAATTTAATTGGGGGAAGTTATCCTTTGCTTCTATCGGCTGTGCCTACAGTTCTGGAGAGTGGGAAATCCTTTACTTGTGAGTATTATTTTGAGCCGACAGGGCTTTACTATACGATTATCATCATGCCTACCTCGGAAGAGAATGTAGTTGACGCGTTTTTTATTGATATTACGGATATCCATAATTTCCAGACGCATTTGAAAGCCATGAATCATAAGCTGGCTATGGCGTTAGAGGCGGCAGATCTTTTACCGTGGCGATATAATCTGGCTGAAGGGAAGATTATCTATGAGTCGAAAGTACATCCGGGAGATAATATAGAGACAGCAGAGGTGCATACCCATGAGGTTTCGTTGAAGGAATATTTCAGCAAGATACACCCGTCTTTCAGGGCTTGCGTGGAAAAGGCTTTCGATGATTTGTGTAATGGGAAAATAAAGAAAGTACGAAAAGAATATTGTCTGGAGCGGTTGATTCCGGGAGAAGATCGCCATGAGTGGGAGGAGATACAGGTAATGGCTGAATATGATGCTTCCGGTAAACCGAAAGCGTTGATCGGGTCTACGATATCTATTACCGAGCGTAAGCAATTGGAACATGACCTTCGAATGGCTAGGGATAAGGCGGAGGAGTCGAATAAATTGAAATCAGCGTTTTTAGCAAATATGAGCCATGAGATACGTACACCGTTAAATGCGATAGTAGGTTTCTCTAATATCCTTGCCTCGACCGATGACCTTGAGGATAAGAAGGAATTCGCTGATATTATCGAGAATAATAATTCCCTATTGTTGCAGTTGATAAACGATATCTTGGATTTGTCAAAGATCGAGGCGGGTACCTTGGAGTTTACTTATGACTATGTGGATATTAACGCTGTATTGAGGGATTTGGAGCAATCGGCTCATTTGAAGAATAAGAATCCGGATGTACAGATCTCATTTAAGGATTATCTGGAGCCTTGCGTGATTTATACGGATCGAAATCGTCTGTCTCAACTGATGATCAATCTGTTGAACAATGCCATGAAATTTACGCTGGCAGGATCGATTTTATTTGGCTATAAGTTGAAGGATGATAATACGTTGTGGTTCTATGTAGAGGATACGGGCTGCGGAATCCCGGAGAATAAGCGGAAAGATATTTTCGGACGTTTTGTAAAACTGAATACTTTCGCTCAAGGAACAGGACTGGGTTTAAGCATCTGTGAGATGATTGTTACCCAGATGAAAGGAACGATCGGGGTTGATTCTATGGAAGGGAAAGGCTCTAAGTTCTGGTTTACATTGCCTTTTCAGCCGAAGAAAGAATTATTTCCTAGTGAAGAGCAGAAGCCTGTTACTTTGGAGAAGATCGCCCGAAGTGAGGTTACGATCTTGATCGCTGAGGACAATTCCAGTAATTATCGCCTGTTTGAGTCTATATTGAAGCCTGAATATAAATTGATTCATGCATGGAATGGAAAGGAGGCTGTGGAGCTATTTCATCAGCACAAACCGCAGTTGATCTTGATGGATATAAAGATGCCGGTCATGGATGGATACGAGGCTACCGCAGAGATTCGTAAGGTTTCTGCTAGCGTGCCTATTATTGCGGTGACGGCTTATGGGCTCACCCGATAAATCAGGGGGAAAATTCTTTAATTCTATAGAAAATTTGCACCTTTGTACCATGAACAATCAAGGACTATTAGCATTGGCACAGTTGATTCTGCCATCAGAGATACTTTC
>NZ_JAMOKU010000082.1:0-8560 GCF_023656845.1 Parabacteroides sp. Y3-G-102
GTCTTTTAATGCTAAAATTAAGGCGTTTAGAGCTGCTTTAAGAGGAGTAACGGATATAAAATTCTTTCTTTTCAGACTTACAAAGCTGTATGCTTAATCCCCCAGGTTTATCGGGTGAGCCAAAGCATTGGTGATATGAAAAGCATAATATTAATACTAAAAGATAGCAGAATACTTTTCATGGTGAAGGATATTATTATTTCTTTTATATTTTTATGTTATTGTTAAGTATAGCTTATGTTCTGGATAAGGGAGATTATTTAAAAAGAATGGTAATTCATTTAGGCATGTCATTGTTTGTATTTACACTTATATTTGGTATATGGAGTTAGGTAAATAAAAAATGCTTGTATGTTTTTTTTATATTAATGATATGGTGATAAAAAATAATATATGAAAAAGATATTTGTAATTTTAGCTTTAATTGTCGGGGTTATAATTCTCTTTCCTCTTATTTGTATAGTTGGTACTGCAATTGAACTACTTGGAGGTATACTCTTTATAATCATAATTGCATATGGTATTTTTGAGTTTATTAGTGATAATCATGATTAATATGTATTAAAATATCTCTAAATATGTGTATGTTTAATATGAAGATAAAAGTAATTATTCTATTTGTTCTTGTGAATATTAATGTGTATAGTCAAGAAGATACATTAACAAAATATTATCTATGTATCAATGGGTATACTAATTATAATTCTTCAATTAATGCTACTTCATATGTGAAGAAAATGTTAAATGGGATCGGTATTCAAGATGCCAATTTTGTTTTAATTCCTTGTAGGTGTACGGATAATGTAGTGGCTGTTGTTTATAAAGGTTTAAGGTATATATTATATGATGATCTTTTTATCCGAGATTTGTCAGATTTAACAGATAAGAAATACTACTTTAATTTGTTTGTGTTTGCACATGAAATAGGGCACCATTTGAATGGGCATACTTTATTACCAAAAGAAAGTATAGAAATTTCACAAAAACATGAGTTGGAAGCAGATGAATTCGCAGGTTTTATGGTGGCAAAGGCTGGAGGAAGAAGGGAGGATATAATACAAATTGTAAATGCAATACCACATCCTATAGATAATTATTCAACACATCCAATTTTAGAAAGAAGGCTTAAGTCTGCATTAAAAGGATTTGATAATTATAAGATTGACATGTCTTATCATGATAAAAATATTATACAAAAATATCAAAAGGAATATGAGGATAAAATAAAGCAACATTATATTAAACAAATAACGGAGCAATATGATAATTTTCAATATGCAAAGAATATATCAAAAGCTAAAATAGAAATAATAGACTACAAACTGAATGGAGATAAACAACATGTTTTTAATGCAATAAAATATTATAAATTAGCAACAGCTATCAAAGAGGATTTGGTTACAATTTTCGACTTGGCTAATTTATATCAAGAAATTGGTAATTATGAAAATGCTCAATTATATTTTAATCAAGCTTATATTTTAACTAAAGATCCAACTTATTTGCTTCTTTATTTGGACTTGAATCAACAAAGAGGAATAACTAGAATTGATAATCAGGAGTTTATTAATGTTATAGAAAATATCAGTTATAATCAGATTAGGAATTATAATGCAGCTCGTGCTTTATCTAGATACTATTTTGAACGTGATGCTAAATCTATAAATGCTGATGATACTGCATTAGCAATAGAAATAATGCGATATATTGAAAATGATAGTTTATATATATATCCTCAAGATACTGATATGAGCAAAATGAATTTAGCTGACATTTACTCGGATTTAACTATTTATTATAATGCGCTGAAAAATTATGATACATCTTATTCTTATATTCTCAAGGCTATGAATTTGTATGAGGAGGTTAAATCTGAAGGGCGGTTGGCTAAAGTAACAGGAGATAATTATCAAGTAGTTCTGATTAATAAAGCTTTGATTGAGGTTTATTTATCTAAATGGAATGAAGCTTTAGAAACAACAAACATACTTATTGAATTGGATAAACATACTTTGGATGTTTATTATTGTAGAGGACGTGCATATTCAGGTTTAGGAGACCATAAGAATGCCATAAAAGAATATTCTTTAGCCATAAAAATGAATCCTTCAGATATCTCCTTGTATTATTATAGAGGTCTTTCTCTTTGTAAACAAGCTGAGACTTTTAATAAGGGAATTATAGATTTGTATACTGCATGTTCTGGAGGATATGAAAAAGCATGTCAAATTTTAGATAATATAAAATGAAAACTGGAATTTTAATCGCTGCAATTTTATTTTTAACAGCAAACCGTATTAGTAGCCAAGTATATTTAGATCCTAATCCAATTCTTTGTGCTTATAACTTTTTTCAGAGTGAAAAATTGTACATAGAGAAAATTGAACTAACGAAGACTGCAACTATTGTACATTGTGAATGTGCAGTTTCTAGTGAATGGGCAAATGTCGGAAAAGATGCTTTTATTGCTAGTTATAATGGTGAATCGTATCATTTGTTAAAGACTGAAGGTTTACCTATTGAGCCTGAAAGGTATTATTTTAAAGAATCTGATCATACTTTCAAATTTAAAATGTATTTTGAAAGTATACCAGATACTCTTAGAGTATTTGATATTATTGAATCTAGAAAGGATGGTAATTGTTTTAATGTCTTGAATGTATCATTAGATTTAAGTAACGAAAGGGCTAATTATATTGCAAAATATCTGAGAGATAATATCCCTTATATGTTGTGGCAATTCTTTTTTGATTCTTTTAGAGAACATTCTATTGATGAACTTTTTTATCAGGAATTGTTAAAAGATGAAAAAGCCTTTGATATAGAAGATAAATATTTTGATCCAGATAGTGTTACTGGCGATTTTTATAAAAGGATTATTTGTTTTAAATACAATGGAAATAAAATCATGACTGTTTTTAATGCAAAAAAGCAATCATTTAATCTTTTGCATGTTTCTATCGATTTTGTTGATCAAAAGAAGGCTGATGATTTTATTCGAGAATTTTCCTGCTTGTTTCATATGAAAAAGGTATCGGATGAATTGTATTTTCTTTATGGAAAATTTTATCGATTTATCACAAAAATAAAAGACGATGTGATTAGTATAAATTATGGTGATATAATAGAATTATCTGATAATAAGTTGTTATAAGTTTACTTTGTGGTTGATGATGTGGTAAATATTCAATGTTTATCGGGTTGCTTTTAGTGTGTTTTTATTTAAAAAATCATAAAAGTTTGAATGATATCTCGGTAATAAAAGCGGGTGATGAAAAAGAATTAATAGCGGATATTGGTTTGATATGAAAACAAGTAAATGTTTTGATCATGCTTTTTGTAGCTGGGATTGTAAACCTCGGATCACGGGTTTAATACATGATCCGGTTGAGGAATCAGAAGCCTATTTATCCATAGAGAAGGAGTTGGAGGAAAAGCTACGATCTTACTTCTCTGATAAAAGATTTGATTCTGGTAGCTGGTTTCGTACCCCGGTCTCATGTTTCGAGTATTGGCAAGTGATGAAACGTTTTTTATGGGAGGACTATCGAATAGAGTGGAGATCCCCGGTTGAATTGAATCCTACTATATTCAAGGATGATCTTTAGGGGGTATTTGGGGTACGAATGGCTTTATATGGCGTGGATCGGGGCGGCACCAAAGGAGGAGGCTGCGAGTGGATGCGGAAGGCGGCGGCGGGGACACCAGCCCCGTTTTCTATTGTGGTGCTTGGCGATGAGGATATGAAACATAAGCCTATTCCTTGTGAATAAGGGGTGACAACTGATAAAGGGTATTATAGATCTGTCCTATATCGTGCCTTAGAGGGCAAAAGAAACGGTCTGAATACGAGATAACACTAATTAAAAGAAAGGAGTAAGGTCGTGAATATGGTAAAAACGAGGTTTTTGATCTTCTATTCGATAGTGTGTACTATGGTATTAAATAAGTTGTTCCTAATTTGAGGCGTTATGGTGTTTTTGGTGTTAGCTTGTATAAGTTTGATTATCTTTGAATTATCGTTTTTTATGATCCTTGCATTCAAGACAAGGCCGGAGCGATGGACATTTAAGTCTTTTTGTCTTTGGTTGGTTTCTTTGGTCTCGTGGTGTTGTTTTCCACCATTGTACGTGTGGATTGAGCGGAAGTGGCGGCAGGCTAGTCTAAGAAGGGTGCTATTTGTGCTGTTATCCCCAGTCTCTTTTCTTTTCTTGGTGGATGCCTGTACGTTCGATCCGCATCGCTTCATCCATAGCCTTAATAGCCTGATAATAGATCTCAATGCTATTAATAGAGACTGGACAGGGATTGATACGCTGTTATCTCTAATCTCTCTTATTTACTTAGTATATATCTGTTCATTGGTATGTAAGTGCGTCAATAAGCCTTTCTATAACCGAAGAGATCTTTCAAGCAAGGTAGGGATAGGGGCAGCATACAAGATTGTAAATTCTCATGGCCGAAATGGGGATACGGATGAGGTTGACATTAGGTTTGATTCGGGTTGTGAAACGGAGAGTTCCAACAAAGGATGAAGACGAATCCCCCGGCTCATTGGAGTATATCGGAAGATGGTGATTTCCCATTCGATGAGAATTAGATGATGGAATTTACTTCTTTATGGATATAGATCCTAGAGAGAATAAGGCATATATGTGATATGGAGGGACTTCGATAATTGGAGTCGGAATGATTTTCGCCATACAAGATCCTTGGTGGTAGGTCGAAAATGAAACAAGTTACCGATGATAAATCGAGTTTTTTTGCAATCTTTGTGTTAAAGAATTTATGTATAGAGAGAAGTTAGCCATGATGAAAAATACTTACAGAACTATCTATGGAGCGATTGCTGGTGATATTATAGGTTCGATGTATGAGTTTCGTTCTGTCAAGAGCAAAGACTTCGAGTTGTTTCCGTATGGTGCCTGTTTTACAGACGATACGGTGATGACATTAGCTATCGCACGATGGCTAATGGAGGATGTCACCCGCTCAGAATACACGCTTGTAGACACTATGTGTGAATTTGGCAACCGTTATCCGGCTGTTGGCTACGGTGGCCTTTTCTGTAATTGGTTATGTAATGATCCAACCCCCTATAACTCATGGGGGAATGGTTCCGCTATGCGTGTTAGTGCGGTAGGTCTTGTTGCTAAGACTTTGGATGAATGCTTGCGCTTAGCGAAACAAACAGCCGCAGTATCACACAATCATCCGGAAGCTATAAAGGGAGCGCAGGCTGTAGCTGCAAGTATATTCATTGCGCTACATTGGACTGGGGAAATAGACGAATTAAAAGTACACATAAGAGATTTTGTTACGAATCAGTTCGAATATAACATGAACCGTACATTGAATGAGATTCGGCCCCGATATGAATTTGATGTATCTTGCCAAGGTAGCGCGCCTGAGGCTATCATCGCATTTTTAGAAGCCGATAGTTATGAAGATGCGATAAGAAATGCCGTGTCACTCGGTGGTGACGCTGATACGCAAGGTGCTATAGCTGGCGCAATAGCGGCTTGTGTTTATCCAATTCCTGAATACATTATTAAAGAGTGCCAGAAACGTTTATCCGATGATCTGTTGAAGGTCGTCATCCGTTTTGAGGATTATCTTGACAATGAATGGCAAAATAAGATTAGTTTGCCCTGTTCGTGCTTGCAACCCAAGCGTGAAACGGTTGAGCCTGAGAAATATGTAGATATTATACGAGACAATATTGATTTGATACACAAATCAATTAAAATCGCAGTGGTGATGGTTGCATTTATATTGGTCAAAATATTATGGGTTTACTGGTCGTGTACTGATAATGGTACATGGGAGGATGAGAAGGGGGAACTCATTCAACGTCGGGATTTCCTGATCGATCGTGTAGTAACTTCACCACGTGCGTTGTTGTGTGAAATGCCAGAAGGAATTGGAACACAATTTCAAGGTGAGTGGGCGTTGTATTCTTGTTCAATGCTGGCGGCAGCCTTATTCAATATGTCGAAACTTTATCCCGAAACAAAAACAGAGAATCTAGAGAACATAGATAATCTTATTGAGATGGTACTTTCCTTTGAGTTGAGAAAATATGATGCTGAGCGTTGGGGCGAGGATCCTCTGGAAACATTGGATGGTGACAGGAGTCATATTTCATATATCAGTCATCTTGCGTGGATGATAAGCGAGTATAAGATGGCCGGAGGAAATGATAAATATAATAACTTGTTTGATGATCTTTGCGGAACTATGAATCGTCGGCTTCTTCGAAGTAAAAGTCTAAACTTACCAACATATCCAAGCGAATGTATATATGTCCCTGATATGCTTGTTGCGATTGTCGCACTGAATAATTACTCGAAATTAAACAAGGGAAAATATATTTCTACGGTACGTAAATGGGTACGAAAGGCTAAATCTGAATGGCTTGACAAAGAAACAGGCCTACTTGTCTCATTTTTGAGTGAGGATGGCATACCGTTTAAAGCCGCCCCGGTGAAAGGCTCGTACTCCGCATTAAACTGTCTATACCTCACGCAGATAGATTCAGTATTTGCAAGAGAGCAATATCATAGGCTCAAATCCCATTTTTTGCAATCAGGTTTATTGTCTGGTATACGGGAATATCATGATTATTCGTGTTGGTTGGGATTTGACATTGATGCAGGCCCGGTACTGTTCAACCTCAGTCCATCCGGAACAGCATTCGCTGTGGGGGCAGCAACATATTTCAATGACGTGAGAGTACGTAATAATTTCTTACGTACGGCGGAAATTGCAGGACATAGTGTGATGTGGAACAATACTCGACATTATTTACTAGCGGAAATAGCACTTGTTGGGGAATGTATCATGTTGGCAATGCGAACAACAACTCCATAGGAAAGAAATGGAACTTTATATGACCATGTGATTTAATTATAAGGGATAGCTGCCCTAAATAGAAATGTAAGTGTTATAGATCTATTTTATACAGAACCTTCGAGTGCAAAAGAATTGGATTGGATACGAGATTATGATAATTATAAAGAAGGAGTATGAATAAGGTAAAATAGTAGTTCTTAATTTGAGGCGTTATGATGTTTTTTTTATTAGTTAGTGTGATAGTTTGGGGTGGTGGGTTACTGGCTTTCATAATCCTTCTATTTTGGGCAAGGCCGGAGCGATGGACATTTAAGTCTTTTTGCCTTTGGTTGGCTACTTGGGTCTCATGGGGATGTTGTCCGCCTTTGTACGTGTGGATTGAGCGGAAATGGCGGCGGGCGAGTTGGAGAAGGTGTTCTTATGCGCTGTTATCCCCTATCTCTCTTATTAGCTTAATATATGTTTGCTCGTTTGTATCAGATATCGTCAATAAGCCGTATGGGAGCCGTATGGAGATCTCATACAAGGTAGGTGTAGGATTGCCAGCGTACGAGGTTATAGATCGCACCTATGGAAAAAAGTCGTTCACTTTGGACTATATTGATCGGATAGATATTAAGTTTGAACCGGGTCGTGAAACGGAGAGATTCTATTGGTGGATGAAGACGAATCCCCCGGCTCATTGGAGCATGTCGGAGGATGGTAGTTTTTACTTTAATGAGATTTCGGAAGATGGAACCTTCTTCACAATGCGTATAGATCCCCAGAAGGGTACGGCATGCATAGAATATGGAGCGTGGTAGATAACTGGGGTTCGATTGTTAGGGGGAGGCCTTGTACCTGTGGACGGCGGCGAGAGTCCTTTACCCCCCTTTGTTTTTCTTTTGGTGTTTGATTGTATAGGCTATAGTTACGTAATCGCTTAGCATTATATGTTGATTTATGTGTGTCTTTTGTATTATTGAGAATAATTCCTATCTTTGTACCAAAGAAAGCGATCATTTGAAGAATGAAGTTCTTTGATTTTGTTACCAGTTTGTTACCTATAACGGAAAATGTGTTCGCTTTCTTTTGATTTTTAATCAGTTATAAAACCATGGGGATGACCGGTTTTGACAGCGGGTAGAAGTGGTTTGTAAGCATGTAGTGCGTGGTTGGCTTGCACTTAAATCTCAGACAACGAACAATTAACTGGCGAAAATAATTACGCTCTCGCTGCTTAATCGAAGTATAGTAGATTCAAGCTTAATCCCTGCAAAAGTTGCGGGGACGTGACATCACCCGGATGCTGTGGCTCCGAAGCGTTCCGATCAGGTGGTGCAGCAATATCGGAGATAGTTTGAGATAAGCCTCGGGTCTCAGGCGAAACTTTAGAGGATAAGGGATGAGTGGGTGGCTTCGGTCTTGCTCTTCCCCGACAATGAAGGCGAAGATAAACATGTAGAAAGCAAATTAATTCCTCGTTTGGACGAGAGTTCGAATCTCTCCATCTCCACGGAATGAAAAAAGGTCTTACGGATTGTCCGTAAGGCCTTTTTTCATTCATTGTAAACCCCTTTATAAGGGCTCACCCGATAAACCTGGGGATTAAGCATACAGCTTTGTAAGTCTGAAAAGAAAGAATTTTATATCCGTTACTCCTCTTAAAGCAGCTCTAAACGCCTTAATTTTAGCATTAAAAGACTCTGCAAATGCATTAGTTGCC
>NZ_JAMOKU010000083.1:0-8028 GCF_023656845.1 Parabacteroides sp. Y3-G-102
GTCTTTTAATGCTAAAATTAAGGCGTTTAGAGCTGCTTTAAGAGGAGTAACGGATATAAAATTCTTTCTTTTCAGACTTACAAAGCTGTATGCTTAATCCCCCAGGTTTATCGGGTGAGCCCAGCTCCGGCTCGTGCTTGTGCAGGTAGTCACGGAACACCTCCGGGTGGAACCCGTACTCCGAGGCGACGGCGGAGGTGGTATGTCCTCCAGCCTTCAACTTGGCGATGGCCGCGGCATACTTGTTGGCAACCGCCTTGCTGTAACGCTTCCTTTGATTCAGGTCTATCCAGTCCTCGTCACCGTCGGCTTCCCCGCCTCTACGTTCCAGTATCAGGTCCCTGTGCCATTCCCGGAGATAGAAGCGGAACCCGGAGAGCGACACCGCTGTGCGGCGGACAATTTCTTTCACGTCCAGGTCCGTGTCACGGTACAGCTTCAGTGCCTCGCCGTACTTCTCCACCGTTTCGGGAAGCGGTCCGCGGGTACGCCCGTTGCCGGACATCAGCCCCTTCTTTTTCCGCTTCTTCGCCTGCTCCCTCTCGGCCTCCTTCTTCACAAGCAAACTGCGATGGTAAAAACGCAGGTGCTGGCTCAGACCGTTCGGCGAGACATTACATTCCTTCGCCACTTCCGGTATCGTCCTGTTGCTCGTCCGATACATCTTCACGGCGGGAGCATATTGCTCCACGAACTCCTTTCTTGCGCCACGCCGACAGTTGTCCGTAATGCCGAGCCGTGCTTTCTCCCGCTCCCGCCATTCCAAGACCTGCGGATAATACATCCCTCAGCTGGTTGCCCAGTCCGGTTTCACTAAGGCCGAACTCTCTGGCTATCGCGGAAACGCTAAACCGGATATAACCGATGTTCCCGCAAGCCTCGACCGCCGGGGCGTATTTCTTGCGGGTGGAATGGTGCTGGCCTCTCTTCGAACCCAGCTTCACCTCTTCAGGATTTCTCCCTTCGAGGGCGACTCCATACCTTGCCAGCATCAGCGGGCGATGCCAGCGGTGCAGATGGGCCTGCAAGCCGCTTTCCGCCACATGACACTCTTTCGCTATCAGGCGTACCGGCATATCGGTAGTGGCATACAGCCGGACGGCATCCTCGTACTTGTGAAGTGCGGCCTCCCGCTTTTCGTATGCGAACCTTTCCTTTCCGGAAAGATTCACTGGGCAATCCGTTCTGTCCGCTCCATCGGAGGAACAACCGTACGCCTGTCCCGATTCGGGAAAAGCCGGTGTCGAATCAATATTCGGATCGCACTTCATATACATCAATTACCGCCTTATTTTTAGCCTTATACACAAATATTCAGTTCACTTCTGAAAATCCGCCTCTTTTTAAGAGGAGGATTTTATCACATAAGAATGCCGTTCTTCCTCTTTTTAAGAGGAAGATAACGGATTGTAATAATCTTAAATACAAGTTATTATATGGTGAAAATCATATGGAATATCTTGGGTGATTATATAGCAAACTGTAATCGAAAGAAAATATGAATACGAAAAATAACAAACCGCAAGGCTTGCTTTATTTGGAAGAACATATTGCCTGTAAGAACTACCTTATTGGCGACCGTGCCTTGTTTGAAATAATCAAGCTGGAAACAGGAAAATTGTTTATCAGAGAGTCCGTGGGACGTTCAACCCTTGTGTTCCTTCTATCCGGGAAAATCCGCATTTCCACAAGGAATGTGGTGAACCGGGAGGTAGAGGCCGGCAAAATGTTCCTTGTAGCCACCAGAGACAGCTTCTACGGTAGGGCTGTCACGGATGTCACCTTGCTCAGATGCTCCTTCACTCAGGAGATTGCCCTTTGTAACAAGTTTGCCTTGAAAAAACTGCAAGGGTATGTTTCCTGCGGGGAACCGGAGGAGAATCCCGACATTGCCCTGCTTGCCATCCACCCGCTGTTGCAACAGGAACTTGAACTGACTTCCTCAATCATGGAAAAAGGTTTGCTGTGCTCCCATTATCAGCGTCTCAAGCAGGATATCATATTTATGGAACTCAGGGGATTGTACAAGAGAGAAGAGCTTGCCCGAATGTTTGCCCCGTTGATCGGAGCAGATGACGATTTCAAAAGTAGGATATTGGAAATATATCCGAGAGTCAGCACGATAAAGGAACTGATGGGAGAACTTCAAATGTCCCATGCCACTTTTAATCGGAAATTCCATAATTCCTTCAATATATCCCCCAAGCAATGGCTGATACAGAAAAAGAAGGAAAAACTGTTCAGGGATATTGTCATGACGAACCTACCCATAGCGGAAATTGCGGAGAAATATGGTTTCACGGTCAACTATGTGACTTCGTTTTGCAAGGAACATTTCGGGAAAACGCCAACGAAACTTAGACAAGAACATTCACCCCAATGATAAACGATGTATACTTTCCGCTGATATTTTCTCATAAGCAATAAATAATATATATAATAATGTAGGAATGCCATGCAACTCTAAAGTGAGCTGTTTTTGTAGATTTTTGAGCAACTTTTATAGATGTTTTTTTTGATATAATCTCTACCTTTGCAGGCGAAAATCAAGAGGTTAACGATGGTTGTCCTCCTCTTAAAAAGAGGCGGAACTTTCATTTAACGCAAAAATATCATTTTTAATGTTACGTGCAAGGGGGCGGATTATCTTTTTTTGTTTTTTCTCCATTTTTCTTTCCTGAATTCAAATCTATATCCTCCACTTCATGAACACGGAAAGCGTTTTCCGGTTGGCTGCCGCAATCACGTCAGGGTCCAACGAAGCCAGATAGATGGAGGTGGTCGCGGGATTGTTGTGTCCCATCGCCTCGCAAATGACGGTGTCATTCACGCCGGACCATTTGGCAAGCGAGGCCCATGTATGGCGGGCAACGTATGAGCTGAACGGTTCCTCCATCCCCAGCCGTGACGCGAGCCTCTCCAGCCTTTTATTCTGCGTCCGGAGGGCGGTGTCGTATCTGACCTCCTGTTTTTTTAAAGGATTATACAGGATGGGGAACAGGTAAGGGCACTCCTTGTCATCCACCATCCATTTCTCTATGATCTCCCGGGCGCAAGGCTGGATGACGATTTTCAGGCACTGGTTGGTCTTGCTTCTCCGGTAAACAAGGCATCTGTTCTTTATCTGGGACTTGCGCAGGTGGGCGATGTCCACAAAAGCCATCCCCTGCATATAGATGCTGAAGAGGAACATGTCGCGTGCGAACTCCAGTGATGCGTCACCCCTTAAATCCGCCCTGACTATCTTCTTCAACGCTTCCTTTCCCAATGTCCGTTTGCGTGTCTTTTCCGCTCCCGTGAACACTTTCCGGAAAGGCCGCTTGTCCTCCTGGATGATCTCCTCGTCCAGAGCATAATTATAGATCGCCTTCAATATCCTGTTGTACAATGATATGGTATTCATCTTCAATCCTTCCCCGATGAGATGGGTCTGGAAATCCTTCATCGTGCCGGAGGTCAGCTCCTCCAGCGCTATGTCTTTCTCCTGCCGGAACTGCATGAAATGTTTTAACGCGCATGAATAGTTGCCGGCGGTCTTGTGCTTGCCCAAGGCCTTGAAGTGGTCGGTACGTTCCGCCACAAGGCGGCAGAATCCTTTCTTCACCTTACCGGCTCTGGAACCCGCCTGTCTCGTTGTTCTTTCCATTGTCTTTATTTTATAGGATTTGAGTATCCGGACGGAAAGCCATATACCCGCCCGTTTTTAATAAAATAAATATTTTCCTCAAAAACGGAGCGGTTACAGTCGGATTCCCCATAATCGATGTTCAATCAAAATCGTTTTGTTACAGGAGGTTACTTTGATTCAGGGAATGCCGGACTTATCATGTCCAAAACAAAGTTGGCGGTAAAAGCCCTTGGGAATACAGTAAAGCGATTTATAATGCTATCGGATTCACTTTCATGGTTTCCAGGTTCAGGTAGAGTCCGTGATGTTCGACCATCCCGTTCCGGAACATCTTCCACAGGATATTGCAGCCGAGCTGAGCCAGCGTGGAGTTGATGAACAGGTCCTGCTTCTCCAACGCTTCCGCCAGCGAACAGCTCGGACCGGAATCCTCCTCCTTTACCCGGGCATACCGCACGAAGCGGGTGATTACCTTCAGTGAACCGACCGTTTCATACTGCTTGGATGCCGGCTGTTTGATCTTCTTCGGCACCGTGCCCATAACGACCTGTCCCGTGGTCTGTGTGTTTCCGAAATCCATCCAGTACAAAGGGGTTTCGTAAGTGCAGTATGTCGGTTGCGGCAAAGCTTTCAACAGGTTCCACAGGTCAATCCGTGACTTGGTATTGTCCGTACAGGTTATCGTAATATTGGCCAGATTGTCCCGCCGGGCATCCTTCAACACTGTCGGATAGATGTCTGCCTGCGCCTTCCAGTCATTGCCGAAGAAATTGTTTATCCGGGTGACAAGGCATTGCGCCTTGCTCTGTCCCAGATCGGACGGACCGAAAAGCTGACGGCCTATATTGGCTTCTGTCACGATGTCGGGATCATACAGGGTAACGAACAATCCCGGGTGTCCGAGTCCCCTCAGGGCCGCATCAAGCCTTGCCAGGCAGGTAAGCACCTGCGAGCCGGTTCCTCCCGCTCCGATCAGATTTACCGTAACCGGATGTTGCGGACTCATCAGGTAGTTGTCGGTATAATGTACTCTTTTCATATCAGAATGTCTTTAAGTTTCAGATTGTTCAATGGTTTCAACTCTTCAATGCCGAAAGGGCTGTTCCTGGCTGCTTTCGTCACCAGCACAAGGTTCGACCGGGTCGGGTTTCCATGGGCTCCCAGGTGCGAGAACTCCGTCAGCCAGAATTTCTTTTCCCAGTATTGCAGCAGCTTTTCGTAGGTCATATCTTTCGGTTTCTCTAAATTAGCAGAACCCAGACATACGCTGGAGCCGGTGACGTTGAAGAACGGTGCGGCATATAGTGGCGTATCCTTGTCGGGTGTATCGCCCTTGTAGGCATATATTCTCATTCCGTGTTCCCCCGCCTCGTAAATCACTCCCGGCAGGTTGTATTCCGCATTGTCGATTTTAAGCTCCGGTCTGAAGAACATCATCTTTTTACCCGGAGGATTGTACCATATATAACGTTCGCTTCCCTTGCGTGAATCACAATAGATCAGGTTGGACGGTACTTTTCCGTAGGGCGTGCTGCTGTGCCTTTCCGAATACCCCTTCACCAGCTCGTTCATGAATTCCAGGGTCACAGGTCTTCCTTCCGCCATATTCCCCCGGTCGTCTATATCCCGTATCTCCAGAAAGAAATTTTTCTCGTTCTCCGAGGCGTAGGCAATCAGTGCCGCCTTGGGGATAAGTAAGGTCTTCAAAGTCCTTGTAAGTTCGTTTGTCTCTATCATAGTGCTCAAATTATTATGTTGATGAATTTGTCCGCCCATTTGAAGAAGCGTTCCGGATAGTCATCCATGTGGAACAGCTTTTCCGTTTCGGGAGACAGGTCGAGTGTCGTAACCGGTATGATGTCGTAGGTCTCCCTGCTACAGGAATTGTAATAATCCACAAGGTAGTCCGTCACCATGTCGTAACTGTCATAGATTACACGTATCTGCTGGTAGAGATACATGGGCTGGAACTCCGGTTCCTCTTCATAAAATGGATCGTAGCCGTATTTCATGATACCGTGTTCAGGCGACAGAAATTCCAACCCTTCCTTCATGGCAGAAACCAGCGACCGTTCGTAGTCGTTCCGGGGTTCATACCGGTCAAGTGCTTTCGGAAGGTTTTTGTAGTAACACTTGTTTTCCACCCTCCGGAGCAGTGCTTGTACTCTGCCGTTCTCGTAGGAACGCAGAAGTTTCAGCCGTTTTCTCCTTTCCTCCGCTGTCTCGTCCGGTACATCTTCCGAGAGCCAGGTCTGCACATAGTCCGTATCGTCCTCGTCCAGTACGGTCTGTATCCCGTTTGCCCTCATCAGCTCATGGATGAACGTGATGGAGATACGTCTCAGTTCCGGGTCGAGAGCTTCCATGAATTTCATTGGAAAATAATACAATGTCAGTACACCCCAACGATGGGTTTTCCAGAGCCTGAATAGCAGCCGTCCGTTTTGCTCTTCAATATTGACATTCAGGTCTTCTCCGACAAGAGCTTCCATTTCTTCGTGCAGCCTTGCAATCCCTTCGCCGAACGTCCGTCCCGGAGTATGTACCGCTTCCTTTCCCAACAGGCAGGCATACCTGAAATAAGAATCACGCAGGAATTCGTAATTTTCCTGCGTGATGAGATTGTACCTGTTTCCTCCGGTGTCTTCCACGAAGAGACTCGGCAGCGGTCTGGGCAGAAACGTGGTGTTCAGAAAAGAGGAACGGCACCGCTTGGCGCAGTTATCCTTTCCTTCCTGTCCGTTCCATAACGGGTATCGCGCACGGTCTGTCCGATGATGAGTCTTGCCAGCCGTTCCGCCTGCTGTTCGTCCAATGGTACACATGATTTCTTCTGTTTCCTGTTGTCCTTACCCATAGCCGTCATCCTTTTGTCCCGATGGTTGTCTTGAACTCGTACACCGCCTTGTCTTCCTTGATGACCGGCCCGTGTACTGTCGCCGTGGTCAGTTCCGGATAGAAGTTCGAGTAGTAGTTCATGACCATTTCGGGGCTGTCCGATGTGTTCGGGTCATCAAGCGTGATCATCCCGTTGCCTTTCTTGAATGTGAATGAGCGTATCATTCCCTTAATTTCTAATGCCATAATATTAAACTGTTTGATAATGTGAAACATGGGATTCCAACATGGATTGCGGGAAGTCGGGATATTCCTCATAATCTTCCGGGCGGTAGGCGGGAACTTCCTGTTCCCCCTGGCAGTACGGATAGAGGTCTTCCGGATTTTGCTCCTGTTCCTGCCAGTATGGGATCTGTTGTCCCTCGTATGCTGGCTGTGGAGGAACTTGGCGGCTCATCGGGCGCTGTCCGGCATATTGCGGCTGTGGCGAAGCCTGATGCTGTGCCGGTCTCAGCGGAGGCTGTTGTGGCGGCCACATCGTCTGTTGTTGCCCGTCAGGAACCTGTGCGCCCGTCGGTCTTGGAGACTGCGGTTGTGGCGGACAGTGCGGTGCAGGCTGCGGCTGTTGTGCCGTTGCAGCCGGTGACTGCGGCCGGGGCTGTTGCGGCACAGTCTGTTCTTCCATCAGCTCGAACAGGCTGCCCTTGTTCATCGCCTTTTTCTGCTGCTCCATCATTTCGTCAATCTTCTTCTGGTCCTGCGGCTTGGCATAAGGACGTGCCTGTCCGAGCGCGGTGACGGCCTCCTTATGGTTCCCTGCGGCAATCAGCTCGCCGGCTTTCTTGAAATACTTCTCGTACTTCTCCCACTTTTCCCTTTCCTCCTTTGTTTCCTTGCTCTTCTGCTCCTTGGCGGATTTGCTTTCAGCGGCGGCTTTCTCCGCCTGCGCCTCGAACTGCGCCATGTTGGTGATCAGCCCCGTGGCTTTCTGCACCGGCCGGGCGACGGCTTGCAGGAATCCGGCATCCAGTTCCTGGGGGAGTCCCTTGAGGGCCAGCGGGATGATGTGGTTCTGGGCTTCGTCTTTCAGCCCGTTTGACTTCGGCAGTACGGATACCGCCAGTTGTCCGTTCGCTTTGCGGATGACCAGCGTAAGATCCACGCCCTCGGTCATCATCTGGTTGATTGCTGTAAAAAACATAATTGTATGAATTAAAGTGTGAATAACCGTATTCTTTCTATCTGTTGAAGAACTCCGCCAGCAGCCTGTTCCGGTCGGGATGGCTGCATATCTCCAGTACCGGGTCCAGCAGCGTGGAGATGTGCACGGGTCCGCTTCTTTCCCGTGGGGGGAATTTGACGGTCGGTTCCGGGACAGGATACTTCCTTCTTGCCGGTATCGGCACTGGTATCTGTACCGGCGCCATCGGCGGTCTTGAGTAAGCATTCGATAAACTCCCCCTTTCATTCTAAAAATGTGATATTACTTTTGTAATCAAAGTAAAAAAGCTCAATTGTTATGTCACATCAATGGACCATGGAAGATTTTGAATCTATTTATT
>NZ_JAMOKU010000084.1:0-7308 GCF_023656845.1 Parabacteroides sp. Y3-G-102
CCCTTCGACTACACGAAGGCGATAAATCTCATGATACAGCTTTTGACGCTCTTTCTCTTCCTGATAAGTTTTCGTTCTCATTTTTTGACTCTTTTAGGAGTCAACCTTATTTACAAAAAGACAGCTTTTAATCCCGACGCTACGCTCTGCATTTTTTGTTATATTTATGGCAAATATAGAAAACCATAAGAACTAAAAGAATTTTCAAATTACCGAAGGAAAAGTACAAGGAGTGAGAACAACTACGGAAGGGGTCTTATTGTATAAGGGTATTTCATGAAGACCGGAAATCCGAACGAACAAGGATTGGACGAATAGGCACCCTATACGAAGGAAAAAACATTCGTGATGACATTCTATATCGAATAAAGTCATCACGAACGCCTTCAAATATACTCATAGGACTCCGAGAAACTCGACTGGGAGCTAGAAGAAGCCAATTCTTCAGAGACTAATTGAAGCAGATTGCCATTCTGATCATAGGACTTCGTGATCCGACGAAGCTCTATGGATTCTTTTTCTGTCGGAAGGTCGGCATAAACCATGATCTCCATGTTCAATCCGTTCTCATTGCGATACTCGCTATATCGGAGAACCTCGGACGTTTCGGGATCACGAATCGTTTCTTTTGTCAACAACCCTGCCTCATCGTACTCATAGTCCGTATAAGTAAGCTTCCGGCCGAGTTCGTCGTACTCAACTTTCCGTTCCAGAAGATTATTCTTATAAGAAAAGACTGTCACCTTGCTCTTGCCAATAACCGGATATTCAGTAATCTCCTTTATTTTCCGGCCTTGTTCATCATACTTATAATGAAGCGTAGACAAATTATGATACGTCTGATCTAGGTTTCTGTTGAAGTAAACTTCTTTAGACAAAAAACCCCACTCGTCATAAACATATTCAACGTAGCCAATCAAGTATCCTTCTCCATCCTCCGTATTCAATGGATGTAATACCTTGGAGATACGTCCCGACTCATCGTACACATATTCCTTCGCTAGACTCAGAGGAGAGGAAATACCCGCACCGTACCAAACTCGTGCCAATTTAGCTCCCTCCGGATAAACAACACTAGGACAAATCACCGGCTTAGCCTCATCTTGAAATGAGTCCTCGCTACACCCCAGAGTGCCCAGCAAGACAAAAAGCAGGATGATCCCACCTATCGGATTGATGATTCTCATAATATCTTATTTATTTAAGTTTCTATAAGTTATAGATGATCAAACAATCTCAAAAGCTGCGTATCTATTAAAAAAAGACACCGAATATTCGTCAGATTCGTATCCTATGAGTGATTTGCCGTTAAAGCTTGAACTTATACCCAACCGTCAGACTCATCGTATTGTAATTGGCACCGACACTTCTTACCTCATACAGAGAGAAATTATCGCCATCGATCTTATAGTTACCGCCCTCATCACCTAGAGAGAGATCATACCCCAGATTCATCACCCAGTTATTCACCTCTATACCAAAAGAAGTTGTCAATCCCCAATCAAAAGAATTCACGTCTCGAAATGGATGATCGGCGCTTTCAGCCTCATCATATCCCGAATGGCCATAACCATAACTATACCCTAGGCCAGTAGATTTGACATATTTACCAAGCGCCTGCGGCTCCTTCGAATACCCCATCGTAAACGAAGATCCCCAATTCGTATCATTCTTGACAGATACACCGGCATACATACCGACCGCTAAATGCATACGTACCTCTTTCGACACTTTCCATGAGAAATCAGCCATCACGGGCAATTGCAAAAAATGTTGCGTGATACCACCGGTCATCATCTCTTTCAAGACATACGTAGCAGACTCCGTCGTTCTCGGATAATCTCCCAACGAATACCCTCTATTCGCATAATATAAACCGGATTTCAATCCAATCCATCCCGGTTCAAACTGGTAAGATACACCAACGCCTACCTTAACCCCCGCACGCCAGCTAGATCCCATTCCAACACGATTAACCGCGGCAAATCCACCCTCCGGAGTAATCCCCCAGCGTGATTGAGCGCTCACCACCAAGCCGCTCAAAGCGCATAACACAAATAAAATCAGCTTCTTCATATCATTATTCTTTTATATGTAAATATCAATTGTTATTGATAAGACAAAAGATTCTGAAAAACCCCTACCACCTAAATATTTATTTTATAAAATTTCTTTATTTAACGCAAACTCACTCTCGTAAAAGCCTCATTCTTATAAAAACTGCCGAATATTTGCTATATTTACACCCTGTTAGCAATTTGGCGTAATAGCGTTGTGTAGAAAGAACTGGATTTTATGAGACCGGAAGATAAAGAAGACGATTATATCGAGGATAAGGAAAACGAGGAAATTGAGGATATAAATAGTGATACCCAAGATAACGAGACTACGGAGGAAGAGGCGAATACCCATTCCGACTATAAAGTCCCGGGGAAAGGGGATACACGTGTCACGACCTATCATTTGTCTGGGATGTACCAAAACTGGTTCCTAGACTACGCTTCTTATGTGATCTTGGAACGGGCCGTTCCGCATATCAACGATGGACTGAAACCCGTACAACGACGTATCCTGCACTCCATGAGGAGGTTGGATGACGGGCGGTATAACAAGGTCGCGAATATCGTAGGTCATACGATGCAGTTCCACCCTCACGGAGACGCCTCTATCGGAGATGCCTTGGTGCAATTGGGACAAAAAGATCTGTTGATCGATTGCCAAGGAAACTGGGGTAATATCCTGACGGGAGACGGAGCCGCCGCTCCTCGTTATATAGAGGCTCGCCTTTCCAAGTTTGCCTTGGAGACCGTATTCAATCCCAAGACAACCCTTTGGCAGCTTTCTTACGACGGACGTAATAAGGAACCGGTTACCTTACCGGTAAAATTCCCTTTATTGCTGGCACAGGGCGTGGAAGGTATTGCCGTAGGCCTGTCTTCCAAGATACTCCCTCATAATTTCAATGAGTTATTAGATGCTTCCATCGCCTATCTACGGGGAGAGGAATTCGCATTATATCCGGATTTCCAGACAGGAGGCTCTATCGACATAGCCAAATATAATGATGGAGAACGGGGTGGATCGGTGAAAGTCCGTGCAAAAATCGGCAAGCTCGATAATAAGACATTGGTGATCTCGGAGATCCCGTATGGAAAAACAACCTCTACCGTGATCGAGTCCATCCTAAAAGCGAACGATAAAGGAAAGATCAAGATCAAGAAGGTAGACGATAATACCGCCAAGGATGTAGAGATCTTGGTGCATCTCGCTCCGGGGGTCTCTTCAGACAAGACCATCGATGCTTTATACGCCTTTACGGATTGTGAGATCAGTATCTCCCCGAACTGTTGCGTGATCAAGGAGGACAAGCCGCATTTCCTTACGGTCAGCGATGTGCTTCGCCACTCTACGGATCGTACGCTGGAGCTTTTACGGGAAGAGCTCAAGATCCAGAAACAAGAGCAGGAGGAGGCCCTGTTCTTCGCCTCCCTTGAAAAGATATTTATCGAGGAACGTATTTATAAAGACCCGGAATTCGAGAACGCCAAGAACATGGACGAGGCGATATCCCATATCGACCTTCGTTTAGAGCCGTTCAAGCCCCGATTTATCCGTGAGGTTACCCGGGACGATATCCTGAAACTCATGGAGATCAAGATGGGACGTATCTTAAAGTTCAACTCCGACAAGAGTAACGAGTTCATTGCCCAGACCTTGGAACAAATCGCCAAGATCAACGATAAGCTGGAACATATCGTCGACTATACCATCGATTGGTTTACCATGCTGAAAGAGAAATACGGCAAGGCTTACCCTCGCCATACCGTGATACGCAATTTCGACACGATCGAGGCGACCAAGGTCGTAGAGGCGAACGAGAAATTGTATATCAACCGTCAAGAAGGTTTCATCGGCATGGGACTGAAAAAGGACGAGTTCATATGTAACTGCTCGGATATAGACGATGTCATTATCTTCTATCGCAACGGTACTTATAAGATCGTCAAGGTAGCGGATAAGATCTTTATCGGTAAGGACATTCTATATGTCAACGTATTTAAGCGTAACGACAACCGGACGATTTACAACGTCATATACCGGGACGGTAAGTTCGGATATAATTACATCAAACGCTTCGCCGTCACAGGCGCTACACGCGATCGGGAATACGACCTGACCAAAGGTACGGAAAACTCCCGTGTCCTTTACTTCAGCGCAAACCCGAACGGAGAGGCGGAGACCGTCAAGGTAATCCTGAAACCCAAACCCCGGCAGAAACTACTCGTCTTCGAAAAGAACTTCAGCGAGATAGCCATTAAGGGACGGGGTTCTCAAGGTAATATCCTGACGAAAGCGGAAGTGCACAAGATCAGCCTCAAGCAGAAAGGCTCTTCCACCTTGGGAGGCCGGGAAGTATGGTTCGACTGGGACGTACTCCGGTTAAATTACGATGGGCGAGGAGAAGAGCTAGGCGAGTTCCATAGCAACGATCAGATATTGGTGATCCTGCCGAACGGCGATTTCTACGTCACGAATTTTGACCTTAGCAATCACTACGAGTCCAATATCATGGTCATCGAGAAATACCAGCCGAGCAAGATATGGACTGCCGTATTATACGACGCGGATCAGAAATATTATTATATCAAACGATTCCTGCTGGAGGTAAACACCCGGAAGCAGAATTTCCTAGGAGAGAATCCGAAGAACCGCTTGATGTTGCTTACGGATGAGGTCTATCCTCGTATCGAGGTGATCTTCGGAGGCCACGACGCCTTCCGGGAGGCTCTCGTCCTCGATGCCGACGAATTTATCGCGGTGAAAGGCTTCAAAGCCAAAGGTAAACGAATCTCTACATTTGAGGTCGAGACAATCAATGAGCTGGAACCGAATCGTTTCGTCCCTTCCGAAAACGCATCGGAATCAGACGATACCGAAGGCAATGAGGAGGGAAACGACACTGACGACGGGCAGAGTACCACGGATATTATCGATGAAATCACGGGACAGATGAAATTGTTTGACGAATAACCTATGAAAGCTATCACCTGTTTGATTGGTTTGTTCCTGCTGTTTCTCGCGTCATCGGCCAAGGCCCAGTCCGATGGAGACGAGATCCCTTGGTCTATCAACAGCGGGACCATGGTCGGTATAGGCAGCTACAACCTAATGGACACCTATTTATCTCCCAGCATGGAAGATAAGAAATATACAGGCCCCGGATTACGGGTAATGAATGAACGGATGAAGAGGGTCCGGCTGGCAAACTATCGGGTATCCAGACAGCAAACCATAAGCGTCGATCTGGCTAGCACGGATAATGCTGCCTCTACCGCTACGGATTTCGCGGGCTTTATCGATTATACGTTGGGTTACCATTATCATTTGCCCACGGTATTGCCGGATTTAAAGCTTCTGGCGGGTGGTGCCGTGCATGGCATGGGTGGTTTTATATACAATACCCGCAACGGAAATAACCCGGCCTCGGCGAAAGCGGATATCGATTTGAACATCTCCGCCATGGCGATCTATAAGTTACGCGTCAAGGAATATCCTATGACGCTGCGCTACCAGTTCACGATCCCCTTCGCCGGTGTTTTATTCTCCCCCCATTACGGGCAATCGTATTACGAGATCTTCAACCTAGGGAATGCTTCGGGAGTGGTGCAATTCAATTCCTTCCATAATAAATTCGCCATGAAGAACTTTTTCACGGTCGATTTCCCGGTTTGTAATTTTACGATACGGGCAGGTTACCTAAACAGCTCTTACCGTACGGATGTCAATGGGATACAGTCTCATATAATCTCTCACTCTTTTATGATCGGCCTCGTGAAAGAATTCATCTCTTTCGGAGGAAAACGCCTAAAGAATACCCAGCGGTTCAAAAGCGCTTATTATTAAAAGGAAATCAAATGAAACGATACCTTATATATATATGTATATCTCTCGGATTCCTGTTTACCGGATGTGAGAAATCGGACGAATACGTGGCCTCCCCACAGGAGAACTTTGAGGCGCTTTGGAAAATATTGGATGAGAATTACTGCTTCTTCGAATACAAGGACATTGATTGGAACGAGGTTCACGACCGTTATAAGACGCAGATAAGCGATACGATGAACCAATACGTCCTATTTGACGTATTAGGCGATATGCTAAACGAGCTGAAAGACGGGCATACCAATTTGATATCCACCTTCAATATGTCCCGCTATTGGGATTGGTACCTCGATTATCCGGATAATTTCGACTCAGACATACAAGAGAATTATCTCGGAAGGGACTACTCGATCGCCGGAGGACTTAAATACACGACATTGAGTGACGGTCAGATCGGGTATATTTACTACGGTAGCTTTTCCAGTTCGGCCGGTGAAAGCGGCTTGGATCACATATTCTATCAATTCAAGGATTGCAAAGGTTTGATCTTCGATATCCGGGATAATGGCGGTGGCATGTTATCAAACGCCGATCGCATCGCTTCTCGTTTCTTGGAGGAAAAGATACTGACCGGCTATATCCAACATAAGACGGGTAAAGGGCACGATGACTTTTCCGAACCTTATCCCCTTTATCTCTCACCTTCCGAGCGTATCCGCTGGTTACGTCCTGTCGTGGTCTTAACGAATCGTCATTGCTACAGCGCCGCCAACGATTTCGTGCAGAAAGTACGCATGATGCCTTATGTAACGACGATGGGAGATCGCACCGGAGGCGGTAGTGGTTTCCCCTTCAACTCCGAGTTGCCCAACGGCTGGGGTGTCCGTTTCTCCGCGTCTCCCATGCTGGATGTAAACAAACAGCATACGGAATTCGGTATCGATCCTACATATAAGGTTTCTATGACCCAAGAAGATATCGAGAAAGGTAAAGATACGATTATCGAGGCGGCGATCACCCACCTCTTGTCCGAGACCGAGAAGAAATAAGGTTTCGCTAAAAAAACAACGCAAATATTTGCAAGTTTATAAAAAAGCATTACCTTTGCACACGATTCCAATGCGGCTGTGGTGTAATTGGTAGCCACGTCAGACTTAGGATCTGATGCTTCACGGCGTGGGGGTTCGAGTCCCTTCAGCCGCACAAATCCAGAAATCCTTGTAAGCGAACTTACAAGGATTTTTTAGTATGGATAAACCTCCTCCATATATACAAGCACTGTGCAGATCAAGGATTACAAACAACGGCTCACCCGATAAATCAGGGGGAAAATTCTTTAATTCTATAGAAAATTTGCACCTTTGTACCATGAACAATCAAGGACTATTAGCATTGGCACAGTTGATTCTGCCATCAGAGATACTT
>NZ_JAMOKU010000085.1:0-6697 GCF_023656845.1 Parabacteroides sp. Y3-G-102
TTATAGTCCGTGATGTCTCCAATCGGCATATAGGCGTACATAAAGGTTAACGCCTCCCTCTCTTCGGGAGTCATTTGATCGTTAAATACTGCGAAAAGGTCTCCGTTAGGCAGGGCGGCCTGTTTCGCTTGGAAATCGTTCTCAACCTCAGCTCGGTAAGCGGTGTCGGTGATAAAATGTTGTTGGTTGTTACAGCTCGTCCATACGAGTAATGTAAACAACAGTGCGAATAGATGTTTTTTGTTCATAAAGCGGATATGTATATTCGACAAAAGTAGTTATTCTACATATAATATGAAATTTATCTAAAAAAACCGGTCGGATATGAATCCTTCCGGTTTTTCTTTTACTTGCGGTTTGTCCATTCGAAAGGATCAATATCCATTGTTTTGAACAAGAGCTCCTTTAGAAAGGTCGATTTCAGTTAGAGGAATAGCCCATAGATAATCCCTATTCGGATTAAAGTTCCTTTGCTCTATGAATACGTGCTTTCCGTCTACTAATTTCCCGTATACAGGCTTCTTCACGTCAGCCTCTGTTGTTTTCCAGCTGCGTGAGTCAAACAGGTGGATTCCTTCGAACGTGAACTCCAAACGTCTTTCCAAGCGGATAGCCTCACGCATTTGCTCTTTGCTTAATCCATCCGGGAGGGGAGGAAGCTCTACACTGGGGCGTTGGCGAACCTGGTTGATTGCGGCATATACTGATTTGTCAGGCCCTTTTAGCTCATTCTGAGCCTCGGCGTATGTTAATAGGATATCGGCATAACGGATGTAAATGAAATTTGTCCAGCCATACTCATTGTTGCCGTCATTTTTGGGGTTGACATATTTTCGCATGCTATAGCCCGTGCGAGTAGCGTTTCCGTTACCCATGCCATTTGAATCGTATGTTTTCCCTGCCAATTCCTGTCCATCCCAAAGGATCGAGTACGCTAGGCGAGGATCGCGGTTCTCGAAAGGTTTCGCCGGATCATAAAGTTTGGATTCCTTAATGGATTTCCCATCTACGCAAGGATAAGCGTCTATTAGGTCTTGCGTTGGTGACAAGGCTTCCCATCCACCCATCATTAGGGGGCCGAAGTATTGGTCGATCAAGCTTCCGATCGTAGAGTTATATGCGTTTTGTACATATTGGCGGTCAAAGATGACTTCCTTGTTATTCTCATACTCCGGTAAGAACAGGTTCTCGTAATTCTCGAATAATCCGTAAACCCCAAGATCCATAACCTCCTTGGCAGCTTTAGCGGCGGTTTCGTATTTATGGAAATAAATGCTCATTTTGGCTTTTAGCGCTAATGCGGCTCCTTTGGTAGCACGCCCTATCTCGCTGGACTCGGTCCGTTTTTCTGGCAGTACTTCCGCTGCTTTGTCCAGCTCCTTTACGATAAACTCATACACTTCCTCTTCCGTGTTACGTGCTGGGATAGGTTCGTTTAGCTCAAGTGCATGTGTCAAGATAGGCACGCCGCCGAAATATTTCACCAACGTTGAATAGAAGAAGGCTCGTAAAAAAGTAATCTCTCCCGTAAGGATGGTTTTCTTGCCTTCGTCCATTTCCACCTGTTCGATGTTTGCCATGTAGACCTCGCATCGGCAGATACCGTCGTAGGCCCTCTGCCATACTTGTTTGAAGTGAGGGTTGGAGGCAGTCGCTGTTCCTGCGGATAACTGTCCTTGTTCGGCACCTACGTGTACCGGTACGGCGTTATCCGTATAGCAATCGGTCATGATGATATGGTTTTCCGGGGCGATTAGATATCGGTAAGTCCCCGTTGTGTATTGAGTTGCGTCTTGGGCATCTTTCCAGAAAGAGACATCAGACAATTGATCTTTCGGGGCACGATCCAGAAAACCGTCATTACAGCTAGTTCCCGCTAATAATACGAGTGATACTAAATAATATTTAAGTTTCATAATTGCTTAATTTTTTAGAATGATAGATTAACACCAAATGAATAGTTCCTTGTTAAAGGATAATAGCTACCTCCGCGGCTCAGCTCTGTGGAAGCTTGATTGTTGAAGTCGTAGGCCGCTTCGGGGTCTGCCCCGTCAAATCCTGTGATCGTGAATAAGTTGTCCGCGCTGAAATAGAAGCGTAAGCGACTGATTCCCGAGTTTGCCAATAACTTAGACGGAATGGTGTAGCCAATCTGTAGGTTTCTCATCTTTACGTATGCTGCGTTTTGCATCCAGAATGTTGATGTCTGCCAGTTCTTATTCGAATTTCTCATAGACAAGCGAGGATATGTGGCATCCGGGTTCTCCGGAGTCCAACGGTCCAAATGGGCTTCTGTTACTTTGCCTCCATTATAGAATGCCCTGCTGATCTCGGCCTTTACGATTCCATCTACCATCCCCGCTCCTTGCAGCAATGTGGAGAAATCGAAATTCTTATAATTAAATCCTAGGTTTAACCCAAAGTTCAATTTCGGGAAATAGTTACCAAGTGACTTACGATCTTTCTCATCGATGACCTTATCGCCGTTCAAGTCGGCGTATTTCAAGTCTCCGGGTACCGGAGTTCCCATGACTTGCTTGGGATGAGCGTCAATCTCGGCTTGATTTTGGAAAATACCCTCGCAAACATATCCATAGATATTATTGATCGGATCTCCAACGGAACGTCCCGGTATATCACCACCACTTAGATCTGTGATCTCATTGTGTACGTAACTTATGTTGAATGTCGCGTGATAATTGAAATCACGGATATTGTTGTTGTGCCTAAGAGACAACTCGACGCCTGTATTCCTTACTTTACCTGCGTTTTGCATAGGAGCGTCAACACCTACAATCTCAGGGATCGGCAGGCTCAGTAAGATGTCACTTGTGTTTTTCAAGAAGAAGTCACCCGTGAATGAGAGCTTGCCATTCAAGAAATCCGCGTCAACACCCACATCGACTTGACTGGTAGTTTCCCATGTTATATTCTTGTTGGCCATTGTCGGCGTGATAGAGATTCCCGGGGTTAACACGTTATTATAGCTATAGTCATAGCCAAACGCATAGGTGTTATAAAATGCGTAATTGCCGATCTCTTGGTTTCCTAACTGTCCCCAAGAGGCGCGTAGTTTTAGGTTATCTACCCAAGAGGCTTTGAAGAAATCCTCTTCCGAGATTCTCCAGCCGGCCGAGAAAGAGGGGAAAGCTCCGAATCGGCTGTTTTTAGGGAATCTGGAAGTTCCGTCATAACGGATGTTGCCCTCCAGTAAGTACCGATCGTCGAACGAGTAATTAATACGTCCGAAGGCCGATCGGAGCGCATATTCCACCAAGTTACCTTGAGTCTCCTGCGTAGTCACGTTTCCGGCGTTGATCTCTCCTAAGCTGTTGCTGGAAGGCAGGTCTTTACGTAAAGCCGATACATATCGATATTGGTTATATAGTTGAGAGTATCCGGCTAAAGCCTTGATGCCATGCTTTCCGAAAGTCTTCTCGTAATTCAAGTAGGCTTGCAGATTGATTTCCAGCATCTTCTTGTCATAGTTTTGCGCCATGTTCCGAGTTGTCTTGATCGGGTTCTTGGAATCTGCGCTATAGAAATTGATACTTCTGGAGAAGACATGTTGATCCAATAAGTTGAATATCGCTCCGGCATTACCGCAAAGGGTCAGCCCTTCGATAATCTTATATACGAAAGATGCGCTTCCTTGGAAGTTGTTGTTGTATATTCGGCTTAAACCTCCTTCTCTAGCGGTAGCCACGGAGTTATGCTCATTCTTGAAAAGCCCGTATTGTCCGTTTTGGAATTGAATCGGTGTTACTGGTGTCTCGCGGAACGCGTAGTGTATGATATTGGAAGCTCCATCCCCTGTCCTGCCCAAATTGGAAATACCTATCGCGGGTTCTGCTTGGCGATCCCGATAGGCAGCCATGTTCAAAGAGAAGTCGAGACGGTCGTTGACCTTTGCGTCAAGGTTGGCTCGAACGTTAAACTTATTGTAATTCATGTTCGGTATCAAACCTTTTTTATCGTGGAAACCAAAGGATACAGAATAACGGATCGCCTCAGAACCTCCCGTTACATTTAGATGATGATTATGAAACAACCCGTTTTCGCTTAGTAGGGTTCCCAGCCAATCGCTATTGGCAAAATGGTCGGGATCGCTTCCATCTTGGAACTTTTTCAGGGCTGTTTCGTCATAAGGCTTAGGCATATTGTCATTCGCATATGCCTCATTTAATAGTGTCGCATATCCGTACGAGTCCAAGTACTTGGGAAGACGGGTAGCGGATTGCCAGCCAACGTATCCGTTATAGGAGACGTTGGTCTTGCCTGCGGCTCCCTTCTTGGTCGTTACCAAGATTACGCCATTTGCGGCACGCACACCGTAGATAGACGAGGCCGCTGCGTCTTTCAATATAGAGATGTCTTGTATATCATTGGGGTCTACGCTGTTTAGGCTCGACTCTACCCCGTCTATGATAACCATAGCCTCGGCCTTTCCAAGAGTTCCCACGCCACGTACGCGTAAAGAACCGGCGTCAGCGCCCGGCTGTCCTGTATTCTGGATGATCGTTACGCCGGAAACTTGTCCGGTCATCATATTCACCGCATTGGAGGTTGTTCGGTTCTCCATCATGTCAGCCTTGATATTACTGATAGCACCGGTCAGGTTCACTTTCTTTTGTGTTCCATAGCCGACTACTACCACCTCATCTAAGTTTTGTGTGTCTTCTGTCAATTGAATGTTTAATACAGATTGACTGGCTATTTGAATCTTCTTTTCGATATATCCGATATAAGAAATTCGTAAGGTCGCTCTGGTATTTACTTCCAGCACGAATTTTCCGTCGAAATCTGTGATCGTTCCATTAGTCGTTCCATCTTCTACCACATTGGCGCCGATGATCGGTATTCCGCTGGAGTCTGTGATCGTTCCGCTTACCCGTTTTGTTTGTTGCTGGATAAGCGTGCCAGCCTTCATCCGGCTGTTGGAAGAGATAGCGGCTTTTGCCGCAAGATCGTTTGGGAAAGCAACTCCAGTACACAAGAAAAGGCAAAGACATAGTGTAGCTTTTTTTTTGTGTGTCTGTTTGTCAGCAGAGTTCCTGCTGTCGTCTTTAGGCAATAGAAACAATGTTTGTTTCATGACTTTTAGTTTTTTATATTAATAATGTTTCAAAGAGTCAACAAAGATGACTTCTTGTGTTTTTTGTAATGTTTTTCCGTATTTGGAAATTTCTTTTCCATATATGGAATTCCTGTTCATTTTCCAAAGGAAAAATAGATGAATTTATTACTGGGATGTTGTATGTTTTGTTAATAAATGTTTTTTTTGTTTTATAACATATTGTATGCGGCCACGGTAATGTTTTTATCCGGATCCACTACTGTCCAAAGAAATTTTCCCATAAGGTCAACTGACCATCATCGGAGTCATTCTGAGGACGTTTGGGTTTAACAAATAGTTCACCTAAAGGTTTCCTTTCAAAGAGGACTTTACCAATGGCAGCGGATAATATATAAAGATTTTGATCAATATGATATACTTTCTTAGCAATGGCAAGCAGCAGATAATCGCATATGGCAATCCAAATCTGCGAGAATACAGCATTTTGGCTCGTTCCGTAGAACGACTTGATATGCAGTCGCTGTTTGACCCATTTGAAGAAACATTCCACTTGCCAGCGCTCTCTATAGAGTTCCGCTATAGTCAGGTAGGAATGAGTGAAATCGTTGCTCAGAAATCTATAAATGTTTCCGGTAGCATAATCCTCATAAATAACCATGCGGAGTGTGTCTGGATACCATTGGGAGGTTTTCTGTCCAGTAAGCCTAATAGTGGAATCACTCACAACTCCAGTCTGCTTGTCTACGGGGCGTTCCTCCAGCACTTCATATTTCATATTATCCTTGGCTCTTGTTACAAAGAACGCTTGCTGACGATGAGAGTGATTAAACAACTGCTTGAAATCGATGTAGCCTTTGTCCATGAGATAATAGCTTCCTGGTTCTACAGGAATCAAACTCATTGTTTTAGAGTCATGGATGGCAGCCTCTGTCAGATAGATGAATGTTGGTATGGAACCACGCAGATCCAACAGCGTATGCATCTTTACACCGCCTTTGTCATGATGCAGACGAGCCCATGGACAAAGCTGAAGGCACAACTTGATAGTGCTGCTATCAAAGGCGTACACGATACCGTCCACGTCAAGACGGGAAGGCTCATTTTGGTACAGTTCTCTTGCCCAAGCAATCAGAATCTGACCGAAATCATGATATATACGCCAATCCTTGGTCTCATTGATATGGGCCAAAGTGGAACGTTGGATATACTTTATTCCGCTCGAATAGAGTTTGGAAGAGAGTGCAACCAGCGTTGCATCAATGCTGCGGAGACTAACTTGGTCAGTGAACTGCGCAAAGCTCATCACCATAAACAGGTCTCTGCATTTGAACTCGATGGCATGTCTATTGCCATTGTATCTCTTTACGCACTTGTCGAATTCATATCTTGGTATGAGCGACATGATCTGAGCGAATATGGTCTTTCCTTGATTCATGATTTCGGTCTCTTGCAATACAATTTGCAAAAGAACAAAATCAAATCTCGAAAAAATCAAATTTGTATAACTAATTGAATATAGCCAATTTAAACCATGTCCAAGATTTTTTCTTTGGACAGTAGTGATCCGGATCGTTTTTTTTTCTGTAGAAAGTTGTCGAACTTTGTGTTTTTAATTATCAT
>NZ_JAMOKU010000086.1:0-5646 GCF_023656845.1 Parabacteroides sp. Y3-G-102
AAGTATCTCTGATGGCAGAATCAACTGTGCCAATGCTAATAGTCCTTGATTGTTCATGGTACAAAGGTGCAAATTTTCTATAGAATTAAAGAATTTTCCCCCTGATTTATCGGGTGAGCCTAAATCGATCACTCGATTTTCATTAGGAATGCCCGAAGATATTTTATTACCAATTGCAAAACTTAATAAAGAACTTATAAGAGCTATGCAGGCACTTCCGGGTAATGGAACCCGGTATGATGAAACACAGGGAAATATGCGATTACGTAAATCTATAGCTCGTTTTACGTATAGTTGGAAGGGAAACTTGACAGAAGATGATATAGTGACAACTGCTGGAGTTACTAATGCGGTTGCTTTAGCTTTATCTGTAATTACTAAGGTAGGAGATACTATTGCGGTTGAAAGTCCGGTCTATTTTGGAATGTTACAATTAGCCAATAGTATGGGGTTACGTATATTGGAATTACCTACCAATCCAGTAACAGGGATTGATCCAGATGCGCTGAAAAAAGTTTTACCACAAATTAAAGCTTGCCTGCTTATAAGCAACTTTAATAACCCATTGGGAAGTTGTATGCCTGATGAACATAAAAGGGTAGTTGTTGATATGCTGGCCGGATATGATATACCTTTGATCGAGGATGATTTATATGGTGATTTATTTTTTGGAAATTCACGTCCTAAGCCCTGCAAGGCTTTTGACAAGAAGGGGCTTGTTTTATGGTGTGGTGCGGTATCTAAAACATTAGCGCCGGGGTATCGGGTAGGATGGATTGCTCCCGGCAAATTTAAACATGCTATTATTCGCCAAAAGAATATTCACCTTATTTCTACGCCTGCGCTTAATCAAGAAGCGGTTGCCAATTTCATGGAGAATGACAGATACGAAAACCATTTACGTAAACTGCGACAAGAATTATACGCAAACAGTATTCATTTTGCCCATTCCATCATGGATTACTTCCCCGAGAATACAAAAATTGTTACTCCACAAGGAGGATTTATGCTTTGGGTGGAATTAGACAAACAGATTGATACAACAGAACTTTATTATCGGGCTATGCAGCGAAAAATAAGCATAGCCCCCGGACGTATGTTTACATTACAAGAGCAATATACCAATTGTATGCGTTTAAGCTATGGACAACGATGGACTCCACTTCTTGAAGAACGTTTAAAACAATTGGGGGATATAATTAAAAATCACTTTAACTGATGTATGTATTCCTTTAGTACTTCCCCTATTACTTGAAGTCCTTTCATGATTCTATCTTCTGGCATATTAGAGTAATTTATTCTAAAAGTATTTTCTTTGTGCTCAACAGGATAAAATGAACTGCCGGGTACAAAGGCTATTTTCTGTTCAATGCATTTTTGCAGGATGTCATGCGCTGAAATATTTTCGGGTAATTCAATCCAAGTAAATAACCCGCCTTGAGGATGAGTATATTTTATGTCATTAGGAAAATAGCGTTCAATACATTCTAAAGCTATATCTCTGCGTTTTCTGTAGACTTCTACTATTTTGCTAATATGCTCATCAATATCATATCGTTTTAGATATTCGGCAATAGTCATTTGAGCTATTGTGTTACACTGCAAATCAGTGCCCTGCTTAACTAACACATACTTGCGGATAATATCTTTATCACCTGCAATCCACCCAATCCGAAAGCCCGGACAAAAGATTTTAGAAAAACTACCAGTACATAAGATATTACCTACCTTATCAAAAGACTTTATAGAGGGTAAAGACTCTCCTTCAAACCTTAATTCTCCATAAGGGTTATCTTCAATAACAGGAATATCATATAAAGCAGATAGTTCAGCCAGTTTTTTTCGTCTTTCCAAACTCCATGTTTTTCCAGTGGGATTTTGAAAGGTTGGTATTACATATATTAGTTTTATATTTTGAGTATTATTCAGTACCTCTTCCAAAGTAGCCATATCCATGCCTTCTTCATCTGTTGGAATTTCAATGAAGCTACTCCCATATGATTTGAATGCGCTAATTGCTGCTAAATAGGTGGGGCTTTCACACAATACGATATCACCATCGTCCAGAAATACTTTTCCGGATAAATCTAATCCTTGTTGCGAACCGTGAGTTATAAGAATATTATCCTTATCAAACGATGTCCCTAAGCGTTCATTCATTCGTTTGGCAATCCATTCACGTAAAGGATAATACCCTTCAGTAGTCGTATATTGAAGAGCTTTTGCTCCTGCTTCTTGCAAAACGACCTGATTCATTTTGTTAATTTCATCTATGGGGAATAGCTCAGGGGCAGGTAGTCCACCAGCAAATGAAATAACATCTTCCCGTTCTGTAACTTTGAGTATTTCTCTTATTTCCGAAGCCTTTATATAAGACATTCTCTTGGCAAATTTCAACTTCATAATCATTAAATATATTTGAAAACTAAAATAATGCAAAGTAAAGCATAATAGATAAATGAGAACAGATACAATTTGCACAATATCAGCGGGTACAGATTTTCGGAACCAAGTATTATCCCGATTGTATCGCCTACCGAAAGAATCAAACGGACAGTTATCAATAGAAAGACAGGACTGATACTTGCGTCGAAGTTATTCTAGCCGAACCTCAATTAACCAAGCGTGAGAAAGAAATACTAATATTAATTCGGCAAGGTTTTCTGAGCAAAGAGATCGCTTATAAGCTAAATCTTAGTATTTATACGGTAAATAATCACCGAAAGAATATATTGGCAAAGCTAAATGTAGATAATGCGATCGAAGCTATCAATAAGGCGGAAAATTTCGGTATTCTCTATTGATTACGATATCCAATCCAAACCACTAGCTAATATTGATATGATTGCGGTTATATTTCATCCTCTGGGGCTGAATCCATTTGTGCGATGCGCTATGAGTGAATTATACAATCATTTTTCTGCGGAAAAAGTAGTGCGGGTATCGTATGTAAAGAATACCCGCACTTTCTATTTATTTTGAAAAACGTAATTTTATAGTTCAAGATTCACTTCATTCATATTGATTTCAAGAGAGCGCCGCTATACCTGTTCCTATCAAGTTTGCGTTATTCATATTGTTGATATGGATTTCGACATCCGCTAATGCGGATTCATTAAGGAGTTCTTGTAATTTCTCCAGAACAAGAATGTTATAGTTTTTATCTTTTCTATTCTCGCTCCAAAATAGACTGCCTTCGGCTACTAGACAGATTTTTTGTATATCTTTATTATATGATCTCAGTAACTGAATAAGGCCCAGTAGCGATGCGGCGACTAATTGTGCTGATCTGTTGTAGATCCAATGAGCTACATCTACATATACGTCCTTGTGAATATCCGGATAGTTCATGATAGCGGTCAATTTTTGGGCATCGAATTTATTCTCAAACTCATCCAAAGGGAAAGTTGCTTTCAATATATCGCCTAGATACATACCCGAAACCGCTTTCTCAAACCGCTGTTTTCCAAGGCTGCCTGAAATGGCGTCAACCGTATCATCGACTGTCGTGAGGAATGGAGGATGGAAGTTGCCCGACTCTAGGTTGACAGGGACTAAGCCTTGTATATTATAGCTCGGATCTAATTTCTTTATTTTATCTGCCGGAATGAAAGTGGCCATGTTGGTGCCTGTTCCTACGATCAGACCGATATAGGCGTCATAGCTATTGTCGGTTAGGCCGGCAAACAAGCTGGCGATAGTATCGTTTAATACTTTAATACCTGTAAATTTGATTTTACAATGTTCGTTTAGGTAGTCGAGAAGTGGTTTACCTACTAATTGCCCTACCATTTCTTTAATGTCGACTCCTTTTGTCCAACGTAACAATTTGGCGTCTCCACTGAGTACGGATTCTGCTGGATAAGAAAAACAATAGCCGATTGGCATTTCCTCATCCCGTTTTATCCCGACAATCATATCGGCTAATTCTTTAAATAGCTCCTCACGAGTATATCCCGGTGATTTCATGATCGACATGTCTTTTTTCCACCCGTTGTTGGGATGGATGGTTGGTGATCCTTGTCCAAGATCGACGGTCGCTACTCTATAGTTGGTTCCTCCTAAATCGAGAACCAATGCTTTTCCATTAATATCAGAGGTTTTGGGAGAGATAAAAGTCGGTATGCATTGTATCTCCGCATTTTCATGTTTTAATCCCTCTTCAACCTTTTCCCGAAATGAACTGGCTATCTCTTTGAGTTGGTCATTTTCTAACCAGAAAATATTTTTCTCCATAAGATTGATTTTTTGATTTTGAAATATCCTTGTTAGTGAATAACAATTTAGAAAGGGATTTGACTATCCTTATTGGTTGATTAAGTTAAGGGGATAAATTTCGGATACTGTAAAATTTGTTGTGTTAAATTTAAATTTTGTATAAACAAAAGGGTGACGATGTCTGTTTAAAACACCAAACAGATGATTTTATTTATTAATCTAAATTAAGATATATGATACCGAAAGTGGAGATAGAAGCAGGCAAGGCGGATTTAATCCGTGAGATTTTAGGCGTTAATGATTTGCAGGACATTAACTTACTTGATGAGTACCGTGATATATTTATAAAATCACAAAAGTCTGCGTATGAGAATGAATCTGTTAATGATATTAATTGTACGGATTGAATTTTGTGAGAAAAATGTCTTATATACAGGGCATAGGATGAGAATATATTATTCAATATTCTGTTTACTAGCATATTACAGTTTCTTTGTATTTCTTTCTTAGGAAACTACAGTTTCCCGCTAGGATAGAAACTGCAGTTTCTTCTAGGGGAAACCGGAGTGTCTTTTAGGCTCGGTTTGTGTAAACGATAAGGAAAATCTACTACTTATCATTTACGACCTTCCCATATTCCTCATCACTTACCGGCTCAAGCCAAGTGTTTTTATTGGTTTGGGGATTACATTCTACGGCGATATGCGAAAACCAACTGTCCGGTGAGGCGCCGTGCCAATGCTCTATGTTTGGTGCGATTTCGACAACATCCCCGGGTAGTAAACGACGGGCGCTTTTACCTCGTTCTTGATAATAACCCACACCACCTACGGCGATGAGTATCTGCCCTCCTGTATGCGTGTGCCAGTTGTTTCGGCAGTTAGGTTCAAACGTTACGTTAAACATTGGTACGTTTAAATCCTTATTGCTTGTTAATGGCGCTAGCCAAGACTTCCCCGAGAAATATTGTTCAAACCCGGTGTTTTCATTTCCTGTAGGGAATTCACTAATTTTTGGAATTTCAGTTTTCATTTCTTGTGCGTTTATATTGCCAATGGAGATTAATGTGATCAACATGGCAATGGTTATTTTTTTTATATTCATATTTGTTTTCTTGATTTTATCCATATCACAAAATTATTTAAGATATTCCATTACTTTTGTATACCAATTACTGATAAGTGTAACAGAATTACTGATTTTACAATCTATAGAATCTTGAAGTTGATGGCTTTTAAACAAATATAGGGAAAATCTCAAATTGGCGAGATTGGACAATTGTTAGTCTGTTGGGATTATGTATTTCCTCAAATCCGCAACTAAGCCCTTGAACGTCCTTATTGCGTTTACACGTCCTCTCATTACTGAATTTGCAGATAATTTGAACTTGAAGCACCCACTTCTGCCTACAATATCCCCTTACCCCAC
>NZ_JAMOKU010000087.1:0-5452 GCF_023656845.1 Parabacteroides sp. Y3-G-102
AACGCCATGCGGCAAGGGGCTGAGCTGTCAGCCCCGACGAGCTTTCCATGCACGATAAATTGCATAATCATGCTAATTATCGTTAACCGTATTCAATTTTCTTATTATAGTTCATGATTTATTACTGTAGAACCTTCCTGTTGGATAAAGGTATTATCGGAAGTAGCTTGTACGCCTGTATCCAAAGATCTTTTCACGGATGTGAAATGATCTTTTCACAAGGGTGAAACGATCGTATCACGAGCGTGAAAAGATCTCTTCACATTCGTGAAAAGATCAGATCGTCCGGTGCTTGGCTATATTATCCACCGTTCTTATCCCGTGAGTGGGATTACTTGCGGCACAGATCTTCAATTGATTGTTACGATATCACGAGTCCATCCCCTTTATTTACTAAAGATGGGAATCAGATAGGTTAGTTTCGCGGATATTATTTGGCTGGAAGATTTAGAGAAAGTGTCTCCTTTACGGCTATTGAACATATCGCCCAGCGCATAGTAATAACGACCTTCCAACAGGAAAGAGCCTATTCCGGTGCGGAGCTCGATTCCCGGTCCGCCGCAAAGCCCCCAATCGAACTTCTTTTGGACTTCCATTGTATGTTGTTCGTCCGGACGGTTCGCGTTCGGGTTCTCGCCATTAAGGTTCGACTCCGTGCTTTCGCTCAGCGCATAACCGATTTTAGGCCCTAGATTGACGAATACACGCACTCGCTTGCTTCCGAAATGGATGTGCGTCAAGAACGGAAGCTCCATATAGTTTACCGTACGGCTATATTTATATTGAGGTTTCTCCTCAAACTTCTCTTCCCATCCATGTTGGGTAAAGTTCAATTCCGCCTGTATGCCTAAATTGGGTTCCGTATTCCAACGTATCGTCGCTCCCCCGTTAAACCCAAGTTTCATCTTCGTAGGGACTTTTGGGGCAAAACTTACGCTAGAGAAATTTAATCCGAAGGACGCTCCAACCGCAAGCTCTTGCTTAAAAGTACTTTTCTGCGCATGGCAAATCGATAAGCTTGCCATGCACAGAAATATCGCTACAAATATCTTTTTCGTCATCATATCAATTATCTTACCTCACTGCGGGTTACCGTATAATCATTCTTGTAATGTACAATAAACAAGTTCGTATTGATAAAACCGCCCCAATTATTCACTCTATGGAAATCGAATCCGGTCTGGATGCTCTTATAATGGATCTTGTCTAAATTATTCTCGAAGTTCGAGCCATATTTATTGATGGCGCCTAGGAAATACATACCCGTGTCAAAGCCTAGGATTCCATATTTCGGGAATGTGTTGATTAAATTCTTGCTATACCAGTTTTTATAATCGGAATAAAAGCTATGGACTTCCGGAGATAAGTTGTCCGCATAGAAATTACTATAGATATAGGTGTTCAATGCGTAGAAGTCCTCCAGACACTCTCTTGTATAGGTCTGCCATTCCGGATAACCGAATAGGTTGACCATATAAGGCTCTTTCTCCTCCTCTTTCAACTCGGAAAGCATACGGAGCGGTGCCTTGATCTTATTCACCGCATCTAAGGAGGCGGAGGTTGGCAATACCACATTCCGCTTGTCCCTTACCATGGCTGCCTCTATATCCGTGGCGAAAGTATCCCCTTTATAAGTTACTTCCTTGAACGGGATATCGCGTTGCTGCATCTCCGTCTTGAAGGCTTTGATAAATTCCGGCTTTTCTTCTTTATCCTTTATATTGACAAGTATGATATTGTAATCCGAGAATAAATCGCATCCGGCTTGTGCCGCCTTGGAGTATAAATAGGAATGAGGTGTGTTTACTTGATAAACATTTGCGTTTGACAAGACATCATCATTCTTGGAGGTGAAAGGGATCACGTATTTGATATTATGCTTTTGGGCAAAATCAGCGATCAATCCGATTTGGTCGTTCTGTACGGCGCCAATGATCAAATTAGCGTTTGATAACGCATCTTCTTTCAATATCTCCTTGACTTTCTTCGTACCGTTTCCAGTATCATATACCGATAGCTCGATAGAGGTTCCCATATTTCGCAAGCTGTCGACCGCCAATAGCAATCCCTCGTAATATTCCACGAAACGGGAGGTCGCAGATGATTGCGTTGTCTCGTTCGTCATGAACGGCAACAATAAGGCGACTTGGATACGGTTCACCTTCTTTATATCTTTAGGAGTAGAGAGGAGGGCGTTCACCTCACGCTCTTCCGGCTGTCTTATGTTTTGGGTGATCACTTCTTCACTGGCTACCGGTATCTTGATAACCATGCCCGCTTTCACTCCGTTTTTCAGCTCGGGGTTGAGTCTTAAAAGCTCCACGCTGGAAATATCGAACTTCCGGCAGATACGGTACATGGTCTCTTTTTTCTGTATGGTATATTCCATTTCCTTCTGTACGGTCTTTTTTTCCGTAGTAGGCAAGGTCTCCAGTCGTGTCGGCGGGATCCGGATATTCTTACCAATCGTAAAGGTCGATGTGGAGAGACCCGGATTGGCGGCGATAATATCCGTAGCGGGCACTGAATATTTAATGGATAAAGAGTACAAGGTCTCTTTCGGCTGGATCGTATGGTATGTATAGTTATCTGCTTTGCCGGAAGGTGCGATAGCGGAGTCCTTCTGCGGGATTCTTAACGTAGAACCGGCCTTGATCCCTTCTTTACTTTCCGGATTCAACCGATAAATATCCTCTACGCTTACGCCATACATGGTCGCTATGGCGTATACGGTTTGTCCGCGTTCGATGGTATGATAAAATATATCGCTCCCTTGTTCGTTAGTAAAAATAACTTGCTTATTATTCTTTTGGGAATAAACGGTTACGCTCGATAAACTTAAAAAGAACGTCAATGCGTATATACTAATCTTGTTCATTTGCTGTTCGGAGTATTTTGTGACAAAGATAGTGAATTTTGCTTATCATGCTACGTATGTCCTTTTATTTCCCTAATTTTGGAACCGTAATTTTTAGACTATATATGCTAAAGAAGGAATTAAGAAAGATACTGTTATCGCTAAGTTTTGTGTTTGTAGCGGCTGTCTCGTGTGCCCAGTATGTGGTGACGGGAGGAAGTGGTAGTCCGATGAAAGCCACGCAGAGTTCCGGCGATTCCGCCGAGCGACTTGAGGTCTACTTGGTGTATGGAATGGATAACGTGACGATTAGTTATACCTCATCATCTTCTTCTTCGCATCAATGGTATCGTTATAAAACCAAGCGATTGGAGGCCGAGAAGGTGGCCTCCACCCAAAATGGAACTACTTCCACCATTCGGAATGTAGAGGAGGGATATGGCTATTTTGTCGAGGAAGGAGCCGTATCTCGTTACGTCTGGATCGTTGATTACAGCAAATACACCTTAAACATATCCAACCTGCATGTCTCCGATAATAGCGATCCATGTAGCGGATTGGTCTTGGCTGGGACAGGTACGATCCAACCTATTTATTATTATTGGCCGAATACGGGAACAAGACGTGAACTGTCTCGCCAATTTGATGTTATTTATAATACATTGGAATATAATTCGGATAAAAAAGAATATACCTCTAAACAAGAGACGGCGGTCATCGAGGGCAATTTGTTCGGTAAATCCATTCCCGCTCCTTGGTGTGATACGGAGATCTGTGTGAAAGGCGATTATTTCGCTCGTCATTTTGGAAAGGAGGTTACGCTTTGTATCGATGAATATCAGGCCGCTGCGGTAGATGCTCATATAGACACGTTGCTGATTGAGCAAGAGGCCCCGAATATGAATACGACGAAGAGCGGTTATTGCGCTCCCGCCACTGTTCAATTTTCGGCTATCGCGAATACGCCGACAGCCGCCCTGTTTAATTGGAAAATCTATCGGCAAGGGGAAGAAGATAATCCGGTTGTTCGTTTTACGGGTGAGGAGGTGGATTATACGTTCAACCAATCCGGGACTTTTATCATCAAGTTGGAAGTAAGCGACCAAAGCACTACTTGCAGCACGGAAGATGAGGTTCAGATTGATATCTCGGAGTCTTATCTGATGATACCGAACGCATTCTCCCCGGGTACCACGCCCGGAATTAATGATGAGTTCCGGGTTGCCTATAAGTCGTTGGTGAAATTTAAGGCATGGATATTTAATCGCTGGGGCCTACAGATGTATTACTGGACAGATCCGGCCCAAGGATGGGATGGAAAGAAGGGCGGTAAATACGTTCAGCCGGGTGTGTATTTTTATGTGATAGAAGCCGAAGGTTCCGATGGCATTAAGTACAAGGAAAAAGGCGATATAAACATTCTTAGACCTAAAACAATTCAAGATGAAAATGAGAATATCCAAGAATAATTTAGCTAGTTTTTTATGTGGAGGCGTCGTTTGCTTGACCGCATGTATCTCGATGAGTTCGAATGACGTGGAAAAAGTGATAGAGAGCCGTCCGGTTGTCTCGTCCATGACCCTGTCTCCGGATGTTCCGTCCTCGGTTCCTTTTTGTGGGAAACTAATCGATATTACCCGCTATGATATGCGGGAAGCCTATGACCGTGAATTGAGTAGCTTTACTTATTTCCATTCTACGACGATGCTTCTGATCAAGCGGGCGAACCGTTATTTCCCGGTGATCGAGCCGATCTTGAAGGCGAACGGCATTCCCGATGATTTCAAATATCTAGCGGTGATAGAAAGCCATTTGGACCCCCGTGTATCCTCTCCGGCTCGTGCTGTCGGGATGTGGCAATTACTGGAGGGCACGGCAAGGGAGTATGGTTTGACAATCACCCCGACGGTCGACGAGCGTTGCCATGTGGAGAAAGCTACTGGGGCCGCTTGCCGCTATTTGAAAGCCGCCTATAAGAAATATGGAGATTGGGCGGCGGTAGCCGCTTCTTATAATGGCGGCATGGGACGTATATCCGGTGAGCTGGTCAAACAAGATGCGGATTCCTCCTTTGATCTCTGGCTGGTGGAGGAGACTACCCGTTATATTTATCGAATCATGGCGATCAAGCAAATTTTCGAGAATCCGTCGAAATACGGTTTTGTGCTTCGTGCCCGTGACCTGTATAAGCCGATCCCTACCGTAGACGTGGCTGTAAGCCAAGATATACAGAATCTGTCGGCCTTCGCTAAAGAGCATGGGATCACTTATGCGGACTTGAAACGTTTTAATCCTTGGCTCCGTGATCGGAAGTTGGTGACAGGTGGGAAGACCTATAAATTAAGCATTCCTCAAGAAAAGGATATGTATTATAAGACCCCGAATACGGAAGTATACGATTCGGCTTGGGTCGTGTCGGAGAATTGATCCGATTTTTATTGATACAAAAAATAAAGTGTTTCATTTAGATGGTCCTTAATTCCGCAACACTATTATAAAATATTTTTTTTAAGTACCTGAGCAACAAAAAGTTGCTCAGGATTTTGCCATGTCAGAGGATTCACTTAACTTAGTGTTGCAAAAAAATAATCAAAC
>NZ_JAMOKU010000088.1:0-5222 GCF_023656845.1 Parabacteroides sp. Y3-G-102
GTGGGGTAAGGGGATATTGTAGGCAGAAGTGGGTGCTTCAAGTTCAAATTATCTGCAAATTCAGTAATGAGAGGACGTGTAAACGCAATAAGGACGTTCAAGGGCTTAGTTGCGGATTTGAGGGTGAATAGACAGTATTACCCGACAGAGCAACTATGACAACGTAACGCCTTTACAAAAAAGTCGGTACACGAAACCCATAGACTAATTGTCTTGACCTAAAAGAGATTGGAATTTTCAGGACTGCCTATCACTTAGATAGAAGTCCAAGGTCTGCTGAAATACATAATTCAAAAATTGAAATTGCTTGACTGCAAATTTAGTAACTTTGCTTGACAAATTAACGAGAAAGAAGAGAAAATGAAAACCGACCGCATAACATCACCTATACGCAAGCAGGGGTTTCGTGCTTCGTAGGACAGTTAAGTGGTAAATTTAAAGTTCAGTTCTTCGTAGGAAGTTCAGTGGTTAAAATCCCTGCCTGCGTATAGCTGAGAACCGTTGTACGACATAGTAAAACCGAACCAAACAAAATGAAAGTCAGAGAAGAAAAGTTAAGAACAATTATAGAATGGTCGGAGAAAAACGAAGATGTAAGAGTTCTTCTTCTGACAAGTTCACTTGTAAATCCTTTAGCACTTGTTGACGAATTTAGTGATTTAGACATTGAATTTGTTTTTGAGGATAATACAAATTACATTTCAGACAAAAGCTGGACGCTTAAATTCGGAAATCCAATTGCTATGATTGAAGAAGACGAAAGTTGTTTTAACCATAAACACGCAATGAAAATGCTACTTTATGAAGACGGTGTGAAAGTAGATTTTAAACTTTACAGCAAATCAAAATTTATAAAGGAAACGCAAGAGAAAGAATTACCAGAAGATTGGGATATTGGTTATAAAATTTTAATTGATAAAGATGGTATTACAAAGCAAATGCTGAAACCAACTTATCAAATTTCCATTATCAAAAAACCGTCTGAAAAAGAGTTTCAAAATCTAATAAACGATTTTTGGTGGGACACAACTTACGTGGCAAAGTGTCTTGTGAGAGATGAAATATTCTATGCGAAATTTATGTCGGAAACCGTTATTCGCACAGAATATTTAATTCCTTTAATTGAATGGCACATTGCAAGTGAACACAATTGGAACATAACGACCAATAAATATGGACGGCTTTTCAAAAAGTATCTTAACCAGGAAATGTGGGCTAAAACAGAACAAACATTTTCAGGGAGCGATATAAAGGAAAATTGGACTGCTCTATTTTCAATGACTGATTTAGTTTCAGAAATAGGAACTGAATTGTCAAAAAAATTAGAGTACAAATACCCGGATAAATTAGAAAATGACATACGAAAATATTTAGCTGGACTAAAACCCAAAACATAACTACGTCGTACAACATCGTATTGGCAATAGGCGGGCTGAACGGCTTCGTATCAACGGAAGTGCAAAATTCAACTTCTGTTCTTCGATTAAAGTTCAGTGCTAAAAATCCCGCCCATCGCCAATACGCGGCACGTTATGTGAAAGAATAAAACGGCACCTCCAAAAAGAAAGTGCCGTTTCGAAATTAAATTTATAAATTCTCAATCCACTACTTCTGAAACAGTTGATTTTTCTATTAGAAAAATTCCGTCAAAAGCTTCTTCTATTTCAGTTTTTAGGCACATCGAATCAAATCGAATCTTATTACAATTTTTTAATTCCGTACTTCTGTTCATTAGTAAACAGCATTCTTTTCCTCCAAATTCTTGCATAATAAATTCAACAGAATCCGACTCTGGAAAATCAAGTGGAAATTTATCAACCCTAAAGCCAAATTGATAATCATTATCAGGATACAATGCCGCAGTTTCTCCACGTAGATTAGTTATTGCAAATGCTTTATATTTTTCTCCAAAAGTCATCGAAAGTCTTTGCCCCATTGGATAACAACTAATAAATCCATCAAAATCTACCGGAGTTTTTTGAATGTGAGCATTGTGGGCAACCAAAATAATCTTTTTACCAAGTGAATTTTTCAAAAACCAATCAATGCTTTCTGCCATATACTGGTCTTTTGCTCCCATATCTCCTTCAATTCCCCTTTCAGTAATGAAACTTTCCATAGCATCAGCATTATAATTCATATAAATCAAGCCTTTAACTTGATGAACTATCGATTGAAATTCTAAACTTTCTAATTTTGGTTGAAGAGTAATCAAACGAATGTAAACTTTTAATAGCAATGCTTTTAATTCATTATGTTCAGCTTCATCAAAAAGCGATAAATTTAACGCAAGCTGAGAAGTCGAATAGAAATCAAATTTCTCAGCAAGATTTAAAATCTTCTGTAAGACATCAGAAGAAACGATTGAAAGTCTTTGCAAATAATCAGATACAATACGAAAGTTTGGAAAATAAGAACCTCCATTTTTAGGAATATCCACACCTAAAAAGGTAATTTGATTATTATTGTCTTGATTATACCGACGAAGCCATAGCAAAGTATCTTTAAACTCATTTGGATAATAAAAGTGTGACAGTAACTTATCCAAATCGTCGAATGGAATTTGTGATTTTATCCACTTATCAACTTCTAATCCTTCAGAAAAACCAAACTCAAATGCCAAGGTGTCAAAATCACATTCAGTTACTAAAAACTCAATAACTTGATGCCTGAATGTAAAAAACTCTTTTATGAAATGTGCGTTTTCGCCTAAACCAACAATTGTAGAAGAATCAAAATATTCTCGAAATCGAAAAAGACTTTGTTTTATGGATGTATTATTTTCCGAATTAAACGGAAAAGTTAAGGGTTTTATATTTTTCATTATTACCTTATTTTAAATTAAAAATTAACGTACCAAATAGCAACCGTCTCAAAAAGACGATTTAATAATTTACTTTAATTTTTAATTACCAAGGCTTGCTGAAATACATAAAATGTGAATTATTTGAATACAAAGATACTAAAAATTCCTTCACATAACATCGCATTGGCAAAATGGCAGGTTAAGTGCTAAATTGAAAGTTTCTGCATTTTATTCCGCCGAATGTGTTCCACATTCGCTTTTTATTTGTAAGTTAGCTCTGTGGAAACACATCGGCTACGTTCTCGCTAAATTGAACTTTTTGTCCAATTTATCCGCCACTTCGCCAATGCGTTTCCCGTTATGTGCCATTTTTGAATGACAATGCGAATAGATACAGACAAACAAATGAATTTACTTAGTGATAAGAACGTTGCAATAATTGGTGGTGGACCCGTTGGACTGACTATGGCAAAATTATTACAGCAAAACGGCATAGACGTTTCAGTTTACGAAAGAGACAACGACCGAGAGGCAAGAATTTTTGGTGGAACCCTTGACCTACACAAAGGTTCAGGTCAGGAAGCAATGAAAAAAGCGGGATTGTTACAAACTTATTATGACTTAGCCTTACCAATGGGTGTAAATATTGCTGATGAAAAAGGCAATATTTTATCCACAAAAAATGTAAAGCCCGAAAATCGATTTGACAATCCTGAAATAAACAGAAATGACTTAAGGGCTATCTTGTTGAATAGTTTAGAAAACGACACGGTTATTTGGGATAGAAAACTTGTTATGCTTGAACCTGGTAAGAAGAAGTGGACACTAACTTTTGAGAATAAACCGAGTGAAACAGCAGATTTGGTTATTCTTGCCAATGGCGGGATGTCCAAGGTAAGAAAATTTGTTACCGACACGGAAGTTGAAGAAACAGGTACTTTCAATATACAAGCCGATATTCATCAACCAGAGATAAACTGTCCTGGATTTTTTCAGCTATGCAATGGAAACCGGCTAATGGCATCTCACCAAGGTAATTTATTATTTGCTAACCCCAATAATAATGGTGCATTGCATTTTGGAATAAGTTTTAAAACACCTGATGAATGGAAAAACCAAACGCAGGTAGATTTTCAAAACAGAAATAGTGTCGTTGATTTTCTTCTGAAAGAATTTTCCGATTGGGACGAACGCTACAAAGAATTGATTCATACGACGTTGTCATTTGTAGGATTGGCTACACGGATATTTCCTTTAGAAAAGCCTTGGAAAAGCAAGCGCCCATTACCCATAACAATGATTGGGGATGCCGCACATTTGATGCCGCCTTTTGCAGGGCAGGGAGTAAATAGTGGGTTGGTGGATGCCTTGATATTGTCTGATAATCTAGCCGATGGAAAATTTAATAGCATTGAAGAGGCTGTTAAAAATTATGAACAGCAAATGTTTATCTATGGCAAAGAAGCACAAGAAGAATCAACTCAAAACGAAATTGAAATGTTTAAACCCGACTTTACGTTTCAGCAATTGTTAAATGTATAAAATGGAATAAAACGGCACATAACAAACAAATTGGCAATAGAGCCGGTGAAGTACTTCTATTGAACTTTTGTGCAATGTTGAAGATTAGTAATTCTATTCAACATTTGTGCTAAAAGTCGGCTCCATCGCCAATTTGCCAAACGTTATATGCCATATTACACCAAAACTCGTCTGAATTATACAAAATGAACTATGTTTAACTTTTTTAAACCTAAACCAAAAAATCAAATTGAAATGGAAGTTTCGGGAATAAATCCTGAAACAAACAATGAATTTCTATTCTATAATTTTATCGAAAATACACCAAACTATATTCTTGAACCTTGGCTAAAAAAAGCAAAACAAGTTGGTTATAAAGTAAAACCTCAATACGAACAAGCGATTTTGCAAAAATTGAAATTCAATCAATTTAAAAATCCTCATACATTCCCTGAGTACTTTGAAAATAAATTTGATTTTATTGCTATTGACTTTGAGACAGCAAATAACAGTAGATTAAGTGCTTGTGCAATCGGATTATGCTTCGTGAAAAATGACACAATAGTTTATTCGACAAAACACTATATAAATCCACCAAAATCAGAAAAGTTTTTAAAAACTCATACTTCAATACACGGAATTTCATATGAAGATGTAGAATTTTCCCTTAATTTTCAAGAATTATGGGAAGACGAACTTTCTAAATATCTTTCATCTAATTTATTAATTTTTCATAATGCGAGTATGGACTTGAGTGTTTTGAAAAATCTATCTGATTCTCCGCAAACACACCTAATATTTTTAGTATATTAGCGCTCAAAAAGCAGGGATTATGAACATATTCAGTTTTACGGCTCATTTCGGTTCGGAGGAAGATTGTCGTTTGCATTTCAAG
>NZ_JAMOKU010000089.1:0-4878 GCF_023656845.1 Parabacteroides sp. Y3-G-102
GGAACGCCATGCGGCAAGGGGCTGAGCTGTCAGCCCCGACGAGCTTTCCATGCACGATAAATTGCATAATCATGCTAATTATCGTTAACCGTATTCAATTTTCTTATTATAGTTCATGATTTAAAGATTTAAAATTTAACAGAAACACCAAATGTGTAAGTTCGGGTAGACGGGTAACGGTTTTTGTTATCTACGCCAGGAGTCAAACCACTTAAACTGACCTCAGGATCGATTCCTGAATATCCAGTGATGGTGGCTAAGTTAGAGACTGTCCCATATATCCTTAACCGTTTAATCCATGTATTGAAATTGAATGTATAACCGAGGGTTATATTATCTATTTTCCAGTAGTTACCTTTTTCGATGTAGTAGCTTACATATTGAAGTTCCTGATCTATCGCCAAAGGAGAGTTGCCAAATTTTGTGTCGAATGCCTCGTTTAGTACATTACCCCTTGCTAGCATGACAGGAGCCCCATATTGTAAGCGTGGCATATTCAAGATATCAAATCCGAAAGCTCCACGCATAGTTACTGAAAAATCGAAACCTTTCCAATTGATAGAATTGTTCCAATTAAGGTAGTGCTTAGGTAAGCCGTTTCCGATGACCTGTTTATCTGTTGGTTGTTGCTCGGAGATTGGTTTAGGGTTACCATCTGCTCCCTCTATGATCCAATGTCCATTATCGTCAATATCAATTGTTTTGTATCCCCAAAAATTACCTATTGGTTCACCTTCTTGAATGCGATGTGTAGTGGTTTGTAATGGTTCTCCGGTGGAACCTTTATCTGAGTAACCACTAGATATAAACTGATCATTAGATAGTGATAATAGCTTGTTTTTATTTGTTGAGTAGTTGGTCGAGGTTGTCCATTGAAAATCTTTGGTTTGTATGGGTATTGCGGTTATACCAACCTCGATACCTGAATTTCTCATAGAACCTGCGTTTGCCACCATACTAGAATAGAGATAAGGTGGAGATGGTACGGTATAATCCCATAGCAGATCCTCTGTTTTACGATTATAATAGTCAATATTACCGCTGATACGATCATCCAGAAATCCGAAATCTATACCAATGTTAACCTCTTTCTTTTTCTCCCATCTTAAATCTGGATTAGCGTTAGAATCTGGGCGGATGGTTTTTATATATAACCCATTGTAATATACATATGTGCCGAAATCCAATGTGTTTAAGGACATATAGGGATCATCGGGAACTGTACCGGTTATACCGAAACCTGCACGTAATTTTAAGGTGGATAGTTCTTCTATATCTTTTAGGAAATTCTCGCCTTTAATATTCCATGCACCGGATACGGAGGGGAAATTTCCCCATTTATGATCTGCGCCAAATTTGGTGGATCCTTCGTGACGAATACTGGCAGCTAGCATGTATTTACCCTTGTAACTGTAGTTTAAACGGCCGAAATAACCAATCAGCCTACTTTCGTTTGCTTCTGAGAATTCCGTGGCTTTGCCATCTTTTAAGGCTTGTCCGGTTTCCATATTATTGTATGTGTAATCGTCAGATGGAAAATCATAGTTTTGCATATAATAATTTTGATATGTATCCTTTTGCCAACTATAACCGGCCAATAGCGTGAATGAATGGTCTTCTAGTAGTGTTTTCCTCCATTGAACTGTTAGCTCTGATAGATCTTGCGCTTTTCGTGTTGTTCCGCGAGATGCGTAACCATTTTTCCCATCTCTCCATGTAGATTTATGGTTTTGCGTCTCGTAATAACCTCGTGTTTGATTATATGTGTTGGAAGAAACGAGATATTTAATGTCCAAGCCTTCTATTGGAGTGTAAGTGATATTTCCAAACATCCTCAAATTTGTAGCTTGATTTTCTCCTTCAACCTCATTTAGCATAGCGACAGGATTATAATATTCGTTTTTGGTACTTTCCGAATATTTTCCCTCTGCATTATAGACAGGTGTTGTTGGATTGTATATCAGAGCATTCCTGTAAACCTCGCTGTTATAACTTCCTCCATCCGAGCCAGAGAAATAACTTTGTTTATATCCGCTTAAACTAGCGTTTAATTTTAATTTATTGTTGAACATACGATGTGTAATTTCAATACGGGGATAATACATCTGGTTGTTGGTTCGCTTGATTAATCCATTTAACCCCCTATATTCAAAACTAGCTACATAATTTGTTGTACGACTACCACCTCGTAAGCTGATGTTGTAAATTTGAGTAAATGGGGTACGGGTTACTTGGTCTAGCCAGTCGGTTGTAGCACCATCATCTTGAGCCCCGGCTACTCCTTCTTTAACTCGTTGACGGTATTCGTCCGCATTCATAAAAGGCAGTCTTTTTATTATTTGTTGTGTGGATATATATGCGTTCACGTCCACCTCTGTTGGCATTTCTCCTAAGGTGTTTTTAGTCGTGATCAGAATTACGCCATTTGTTCCACGTGTTCCGTAGATCGCTGCGGCAGAGCCGTCTTTTAATACGTCTATTTGTTGAATGTCATCAGGTGAAACTGAATTTAAGTCTCCTGGAATACCATCAATCAAAACGAGTGGGCTTGCGCTGGCTTTTAGGGTTGTGATTCCCCTAAGAGAAATTTCGGATGTAGATGTTGGATTTGCGTCTGGTGTGATGATGCTTAAACCCGGTACTTGTCCTTTAATAAGTTGGGCTGGGTCGGTAGACGGTGTTTTGATGAAATTTTCGGATTTGATAGAAGAGATTGCACTCGCGACTTCTCCTTTTTTTTGAGTACCATAGCCAACAACGACTACTTCATCTAAACTTTGTGTATCTTCCGCTAAACGAACAGTTATTTCTTTCTTGCCGTTTACATTGATATCTTGACTCAAATACCCGATGTATGAAATTTGGATAATAGCGTTTTCTGGAACTTCCAGTGTATATTTTCCATTAAAGTCTGTAATGGTTCCGATAGAGGTCCCTTTTATAAGAACGTTGGCTCCTATGATAGGTTCTCCATTTTTATCAATTACAGTTCCTGTAATTCCTTTTTTACTTTGTTGGGGAGATGAATCTCTATTTACCTCTTTTCTCATCAGAAAGATGTTCTTCCCTTCTATTTTATAGATCGTGTCTGTATTCTTGAAGATATTGGACAAAATCTCCGTTACAGTTTGGTTGGAGGCTGTAATTGAGATTCTTCGTTCAAGATCCACTTCTTCAACGTTGTAAATGAAAAGATAGTCTGTCTGTTTTTCAATCTCCTCCAGAATATTGTACGTTTTAGCGTTATTTAGTATAAAGTCTATACGCATATTTTGTGAGCGAACAGAAGCTAATAATCCGGTAGTAAAAATAAATAGTGTTGTTAAGGCTAACTTCATGACTCGAAATATTTTATTTTCCATACATTTGTGATGTTTTAATGTTAGTACTAAATAATTTAAGGATAATTCGGTGCTGACTTCTGCCGGGAGATGCTGCAACATTTCCCGGTTTTTCATACCGATTGAATTTATCGACTTTTCTGTTTCATAGGCATATTGATTTAAGTAGTGAATAAATGTGTTTATTTTATTATAATCAAATTCTCTTCCTCATTCTTCGTATAAGTAAACTTATGTTTTAATTGAAGTACTTTTAGCACATGTTCGACTCCATCCTTAATCCTAAACTTACCGGAGTAACGATACTGGAGTAGGGCTGGGCGTTGTACGTCTATCTGGATATCGTAATAAAGTTGCAGTTTATCTATTAGATCTTGGATCGATTCATCTTCAAAACAAAATAGCCCCTCTTTCCACTTAAAATAATTATAATCAGAGATGTGAGATGTTTCTAGTCTTCCATTATTGGCTACGGCGATCTCATCAGGTTTTAGACGAAGATGTTGTGATAAATCTGGTGAGGTTATTTCTACACTTCCTTTTATAAGAGCTGTCTCAAACAATGGGCTGTTGTGATAGGCTTTCACGTTAAACTCTGTCCCCAACACTTGGATTGCGTACTTTGGGGTTTGCACGATAAATGGACTTTCTTCATTGTGCTGGACGGAGAAGTAACCTTCGCCGTCTAATTCCACGTTTCGGGCGTTCGTGCTGAATTGTTCAGGAAATCTTAGGGTTGAGCGAGAGTTCAACCATACATGTGTACCATCGGCCAAGGTGACCTCTGCCCGTTGTCCGGCTGGTACATGAATAGTTTGCATTTGTGCCTTGTCTGGTTGTTGTGTCAATAGTTGTTTACTACCCCAAAAACCAACCAAAAAGATGGCTGCGATCTTTAAGAGCTCGATAGTTATTTTTTGTATTGAGAAATGTCTCTTTCTAACGGAATATTTCTCGTTTGTATCACTTTGCCAAAGTGAGAGATCATATAATTTGCGCAAAGCTAGAAATTCACGCATATTCTCCGCGCTTTCGTCCAACCATGACGCTACTTTCAGTCTCTCTTCTTCGGAAACCTCACCTCTTATATATCGTTGTAGTAATTGCTCCATGAATATCTATTAATTTCGCTTTGTATTATAAAAACGATACAATGATGTAGATCCCTAGTGGAAAAGCGAAAAAAATTAAGAAAAAAGAAAATAAAATAAGGGCAGGTAATCTTTTAGGTTGATACGTAATACCTTTAATGCCTTAGTTATATGATATTCTACTCCTTTTGCAGTAATGTTGGTCTCTTCCGCTATTTCTTTCACGGTTTTATTCTCGAAACGACTCATCTCGAATATCCGGCGGGTTTGCTCGGGCAATGATTGTAGTGTATTGTGTATGATGGTTTGTATTTCGTGAGAGAATGTCTTATGCTGATATAGGTAGACACATTCAATAACAATAAAATGTGTAATTATTATGCGCAAAAAACATGAGCATTACAGCGAAGAAGAGAAATTGCATCTTCTTCATTCTTATTATCAAT